>QBWF01000001.1 GCA_003283665.1 Prochlorococcus sp. AG-315-I14
AAAATCTTTGCTAAGAAAATACCTATTAAGATTTGCAGGCCAAAAAAAGGGAAACAAGCACAAAAAACACCTAAACCAAACCCACAGGCTCTCTGATAAAGAGAACCTTCCTGCTCCCAGACCCAAAAGATAAATTTTCGAATTCTTTTTATTAAATTGAGGAAGATTGTTCCCATAATTGACAAATCTTGCTTAAAAAGGAACAGACTGCTTTTGATCTTAGTGAAGATTACGTAACTATTGATTGATGAATTTTTTTTCCCCCTCTGAAGATACTATTGCGGCAATTGCAACAGCAATATCTCCTGGTCAAGGAAGTATCGCTGTAGTTAAGATTTCAGGCTCATCAGCGATTGAGATAAGCAAGAAAATTGTTCAAATACCTGGAAATCAAGAGTGGAATACTCATACAGTGCTTTATGGACATGTATTGGAAAAAAATAGAGAAAAATATATAGATGAGGTTTTGGTACTAATTATGAAAGGACCGAGAAGTTTTACAGGAGAAGACATTGTAGAAATTCATTGCCATGGTGGCATCATTCCTGTTCAGATGATTCTCGAAAGAATCTTGGAAAATTCCAAAGTTAGAAGAGCTGAACCAGGAGAATTCAGTCAAAGAGCAGTTCTTAATGGGCGTTTAACCCTTACTCAAGCTGAAGCAATTAGTGAAATCATTTCGGCAAGGAGTAAAAAAGCTGCAGCACTTGCAATGAATGGAATCGATGGTGACATTCAAAATACGATTAAATCCATTAGACATCGTTTGCTCAATCAACTAAGTGAAATAGAAGCAAGAATTGATTTTGAAGACGACCTTCCAATTCTTAGAGAAATCGATGTAAAGAATGAACTTATCAAAATCAAAGATGCTCTAAATAAATTAATCAAAGATTCGGAAAGAGGGTCCTTAGTTCGATCTGGTTTAAAAATTGCTCTCATAGGAAAACCAAATGTTGGGAAAAGCTCATTAATGAATAGACTTTGCAAGAGAGAAAAAGCAATAGTTACAGATCTACCTGGAACGACAAGAGATCTTTTAGAAAGTGAAGTAGTAATAGAAGGAATACCAGTAATTTTTATTGATACTGCAGGTATTAGAGATACTGAAAATATGATTGAAAAAATTGGTATTGCTAGAACTCAAAATGCATTAAAAAATGCTGATATTATTACATTTATTTATGATTACTCACAAGGATGGACTACCAATGATCAAGTAATAATGGAACAGATACCAAGAGATATTCCACTAATTATAGTTGCAAATAAATCTGACCTTAAGGCTAATAAATTAATTGAATCTATTCCTCAAAAAATATTAGACAACGTACAACCAATAATAATTAGTGCTAAAACTGGAGAGGGTGAAGAAACGTATATTAATAATTTACTTAAATTATCTGGAGCCTATCAAATTCAAGGATTAGAGATTGCTTTGAATGAAAGGCAACTAGATCTAACAAAAGCAGCAAGAAATTCACTTGAGAAAATAGATCAAGTTTTTGAGGAAAAGCTACCTTGGGATTTCTGGACAATCGACTTACGTGATGCAATTAATTATTTAGATCAATTGACTGGAGAGGAGCTAACAGAAAGCTTGCTAGATAATATATTCTCTAAATTCTGCATTGGCAAGTAATGATAATCTTACTATTGATAATTTAATTATCATCAATAGTAAAAATATAGTACAAATAATAACAAACACTACCTAGTAATATTGCAACCATGATATTCACGCTATGAACAACTTCCACGTTATCTTCTGAATTGGATTTTTCATTATTACATATTACAGATAATCTTACAAACCTCAAATGTATTAGGAATTATAATAAGTATATCTTCAACTATCTAAAATCAGAATTCTTAAGACTGAAATATTTAAAAAATATTTTTCTTAATTTGGGTTTTGCGATTGGTATAGTAAATAATGACTTTCTTTTATTGTGGATCTTCACTCACCCAAACTAAATAAAATATTAGATTCTTGGATTGAAGAAGATCTTGGTAATGGAGATCTAACTAGATTTGTAACAAGCCATCAAAATGCATCAGCGCATTGGATAGCAAAAGAACCAGGGACCTTTTGTGGCGGTAGCTTAATAAGACTGTTATTTCATAAAATTGATCCTCAAGTAGAAGTACAGCTACTTATAAGAGATGGTGATAATTTTACAGCAAATCAAAAAATTTTAGAGCTAACAGGTCCTGCATCTGCCTTGTTGGCAGGAGAGAGAGTAACCCTGAATATTGCTATGCACCTGTCTGGAATTGCTACAGCGACAGCCTTACTTGTCTCAAAGCTCTCAGGTAGTGATGTGAAATTAGCAGATACGCGTAAAACAACTCCAGGACTAAGAGTTTTCGAAAAATATGCTGTTTGCTGCGGAGGAGGTATTAATCACAGGTTTGGACTAGATGACGCAGCAATGTTGAAAGAGAACCATATAGCGTGGTCTAACGGAATTAGTGAAAGCATAAAAATATTAAAACAAAGTATTCCATGGACAAAAAAAATCATTGTTGAAGCAGAAACAACTTCTCAAGCCAAAGAAGCCGTAAAGGCTGGTGCCGATGGTGTTTTACTAGATGAAATGTCAGCTGAAACTATTAAAGAATTAGTCCCCCAATTGCGACAATTAGTAGAAGAGAGTAATTCAAGAGAAGTCTCAAAAAATGTTGTAATTGAAGTGTCTGGAATTAATCCCAAAAATCTATCAGAATATGTTTTTACTGGTATTGATTTAATCTCAACAAGCGCACCTATCACTAAAAGTAATTGGATAGATTTCAGCATGCGCTTCAATAAAGCTCTAGAAAACAAACACTAAATATTTATGTTTCGCATCTCCACCATCTTAGAAAAATCTCTACATACAGCCCTAAATGAGGCATTTCCAAAAGAAGAAAGAAGCTCAACAAGTTCATTAATAATTTCAAACACACATTTAGTTCCAGCATCCAAACCAGAATTTGGTGATTTTCAAATTAATTGTGCCTTGGCATTGGCAAAAGAAATTAAAATACCCCCACGTCAAATTGCCAAAACAATTGTCGATCAACTACAAAAAGATGATGAATTTTTGAGAATTTGTAATACCCCTGATATTGCAGGTCCAGGGTTTATAAATCTAACCATTAATTCTCAAACATTAATTACTGAAATTTCTAATCGTCTCAATGATGAGAGATTAGGAGTTAGCCCCAAAGAATTCATAACAGATACCCAAAATAGTAACCGTGTAATAATTGATTTTTCTAGTCCAAATATTGCAAAGGAAATGCATGTTGGTCACCTTAGATCAACAATTATTGGAGATTCTCTTGCAAGAATTCTAGAATTTTGTGGTTATGAAGTTTTACGCATAAATCATGTAGGAGATTGGGGTACTCAATTTGGAATGTTAATTACTCACCTTAAAGAAGTCGCACCCGAGGCCCTAAACAAAGAAGGTGTGGTTGAGATAGGTGATCTCGTCAACTTTTATAGAGAAGCAAAAAAAAGATTTGATGAGAATAAAGCCTTTAAAAAGAAATCTCGAAATGAAGTCGTCAATTTACAATCAGGTGATAAGAATAGCTTGAATGCATGGAAATTATTATGTAATCAATCAAGAAAAGAATTTCAGAAAATATATGATCGCCTTGATATAAAATTAATAGAGAGAGGTGAGTCTTTTTACAATAAATTTTTAAGCAATGTTATAGAGGATTTAAAAAATAAAAATCTACTCGTTAATGATCAGGGTGCTAAATGCGTTTTCCTCGAAAGTTACTTAGGCAAAGATGGAAAACCTCAACCTATTATTGTTCAGAAAAGTGATGGAGGTTTTAACTATGCAACAACTGATTTAGCGGCAATCAAATATCGATTGACGAAATCTCCTGATGGAGATGGTGCAAGCCGTTTGATTTATGTAACAGATGCTGGACAGTCATCTCATTTTTCTGGAGTTTTCCAAATAGCCAAATGTGCAAATTGGATACCTGAATATTGTCGTGTAGAACATGTACCTTTTGGTCTTGTGCAAGGAGAAGATGGTAAAAAATTAAAAACTCGATCAGGAGAAACAATTAGATTGGTTGACCTTCTTAATGAGGCAGTTAAGAGAGCCAAACAAGACTTGACTAGTCGTCTTGAAACTGAAGGTAGAGATGAAAGTAATAGCTTTATAGAAAAAGTCTCAACAACAGTAGGGATTGCAGCTATAAAATATGCAGATTTAAGTCAAAATAGAGTATCTAACTACCAATTTAGTTTTGAAAAGATGTTATCACTTCAAGGTAATACAGCTCCATATTTATTATATGCATTAGTCAGAATAGCTGGTATTTCTAGGAAAGAGGGAAAGTCAAAGGTATCTAATCAAAATCTACATTTTCATGAAACACAGGAATGGAGACTAATTAGAAAGTTATTACAACTTGACTGTGTAATTTCTGAGGTAGAAGAGGACCTTCTTCCTAATAGGCTATGTGGATATTTATTTGAATTAAGTCAAGTATTTAATAGATTCTACGATCAAGTACCTATTTTAAAAGCTGATGGAACTTCACGTAATAGCAGACTATTGTTATGTTCTCTTACCGCAGATACCCTCAAACTGGGTATGCATCTATTAGGAATACCAACTTTAGATAGAATGTAATGAGCACTTCAGAAAATCCTTCTTTAAAAGCACCTACTCCCAGAAGAGAGATCGAGGTTTTAAGGCCTTACTCTGCCCCTCTAGAAGGGCGAAGAGGATTACTTCGACTGGATTTCAATGAAAACACAGTGGGACCTAGTCCAGCTGTTCTTAAGTCACTAAAAGGAATCACTAGAGAAGAAATAGCTATTTATCCTGAATATTCAGGGTTAAAAGAGAAAGTAGTAGAGAACTTAATTAATCAAAGTCCAACAATAAATATAAATTCTTCTGAAATTGGAATCTTCAATGGCGTAGATGCCGCAATTCACGCCGTTTGTCATTCTTATGGCGATCGCGGTAATCTAATGCTTACCACATCACCAACTTTTGGTTATTACACTCCTTGCGCACAAATGCAAGGAATGAAAATAATCTCTATACCCTATGAAGGAAAAGAATTTAATTATCCATTCACAAAGATTTGCGAGTTGATAGTTAAAGATAATCCTAAAATCTTACTCATTTGTAATCCAAATAACCCAACAGGAACAAGATTAAAACCAGAGCGTATTTTAGAAATGACTAAGCTCTCATCAACAACATTAATAGTCGTTGATGAATTATATGAGGCTTTTACTGGTGATAGTGTTCTTCCTTTAGTCAACTTCCAAGAGACTCCTAATCTTCTAGTACTAAGATCCCTTTCTAAAACAGCAGGTTTAGCTGGTTTGAGAATTGGATTCGCATTGGGAAATGCAGCCATCATAAATAGAATTCATAGAGTTACAGGTCCATATGATGTCAATAGCTTTGCCGTAACGGCAGCTTTTGCAGCACTTGAAGATCAATCATATATTGATTCATATGTAAATAAAGTTTTAGAAGCTCGCAATTGGTTGAAAGATCAGCTTGAAAATGACAATGTTAAATACCATCTTGATGGTGGAAATTATTTATTAATATGGCCTAAATTAGAGCCATATCATATAGAAAAATGCTTACAAAACTCAGGTATCCTAATTAGAAATATGGATAAGAAAGAGAAGTTAAATGGCTCTATTAGAGTTAGCATTGGTACTCTTAATCAGATGAAAAGATTCTGGTCAGTTTTTAAAAGAATTGATCACATATAAAAACTGTTCAATTAAATATATGAAAGTGTCCTGAAAAGCTTCATTCCTCAGATTATATTTCATGCCAATTTCGCTAATACTCCTACCGTTCGTAACTTCTAAAATTGGTTCAATTCCTATATGTCATGCACTTGTTTTTCTCTTTACCTTATTTCTGATATTGAACTGGTATAACAGCCTTGGGTTCACAGTCTCTACTACATTTGCAGCCTCTTGAGCATTGTAAGATTTAGTCTATCTCCATACAGCGATAAACAATACATCTAGTGTCTACTAAAAATCTATCTTTAATAGTCAATCATGCAATATTACCTCTTGATGAGTGAAATCGATCCTGTCTTACCTCCATTTTCATATTTTAAACATTCGATATCTGCAATCTCTAAATCGAGAATGAGTACTGAAAATCCTTTATCAATAGTCACCTAACTTAATTCTGCTAAATCTAAAAAGTTAGAAAGTAATTTATGGCCAGATTGAGTCAATACGCTTTCAGGATGAAACTGTACTCCATTTATATGTGGATATAATCTGTGTTTTATTCCCATGATTGTGTTGTCTTCTAACCACGCAACAACTTCCAAACAGTCAGGTAAACTATCTCTTTCTGCAATTAAACTGTGATACCTTGTTGCGACTAAAGGGTTAGGTAAATCCTTAAACAAACCATTATTTTGATGAAAGACATTAGATGTTTTTCCATGCATTAATTCTTTCGCTCTTATTATTTTACCTCCAAAAGCCTGAGTAATGGCTTGATGGCCTAAACAAACTCCAAGGGTAGGCACTGTCGTAGATATCTCAGATAAAATGTCTAAACAAACTCCAGACTGATTCGGATCACCCGGACCAGGAGATAATAAAATTGCATCAGGACTTAAATCTTTAATCTCATCAATTGTCAGAGAATCATTGCGCTCAACTCTGACTTCTGAAACGATTGAATGATCCGAAGCTAACTCGCCCAAATATTGAACAAGGTTATACGTAAAGCTGTCGTAATTGTCGATAACTAAAAACATAATTTCAAGCCATTAAATTCCTAATTTTGTTAGGAACGGTGGAAGTAATAACAGAAAAGCAACAAGCAATGAACTAATTGACGAAGCTAAAACAGCTGCCGCCGAACAATCTTTAGCAATTCGCGCGAGAGGATGAAAGCGTTTTCCAATTGCTAAATCAACAGTTGCTTCAATTGCAGTATTAACTAATTCAAGCACTAATACACAAGTAACGGTAAGCGTCATAATAGCCAATTGACTTGTATTGAGTTCTAGAAGAAATCCTAGAAGAAAAGCACCTACGCCAAAAACAACGTGAATACGAAAATTTCTCTGACTTGAAAAGGCATAATTTAAACCTTTGGTTGCATACAACAGGCTGGTCGGAAGATCTTTAGCTATCTGCCACGAGGATCTTCTCTTGTAGGCTTTTTCCGAGTCACTAGAAACATTAGCAACATTCCTATTAGTCGAATTGGATATCTCAGGGGTCAAATTTTTTGTCATTTTATTAGCTTCATTTCAGAGAATACCTCTTAAATCAAGAAGTTGCTCTTGAGTAGAAAGCATTTGCTTAAGACTTTCTTCATCAGAATGATCCCAACCCAATAGATGTAAAAGGCCATGACTTGCAAGCCATCTAAGTTCCCTAGCTAAGTCAATATTGTTTTCTTTAGCTTGTCTGATTGCAGTTGATAAAGATATAACGATGTCACCTAATTCAATACACTCTTGATTTGGCACAAAAGATAATCCATCAATCATCGGGAAAGAGAGCACATCAGTACTTTTCAATTGACCTCTCCAGTTCTGATTTAACTCGTAAATTCTGTTGTCATTAGTTAGTTCAAGACCCAAACTTATTTTTCTAGCATTCCTTATGACTGAATGACATTGCATTTTTTGATTAGCTTGTATGAAACTTATCCAATTAGTTATGTCTACTACCCATAGACATGAATTTCTCATAAGATTTATAGTCTCATCATCAACATTTACCTCTAACTCTGCGACAGAGAGGGAAGTAAAGGAAAGATCTAATTCCAATTTGTCAGAGCTAATATAATTTCCTTTCATAAAAACCCTTATTGAGGAATATGAGGTTTCCCAAGTGTTGCTATTAAAATAATAAATCCTATAAATCCAACAGCTGTTAGACCAAAATGAAAAAGACTTTGGCTTCCTTTTCTGACCATATTTTTCATCGCAAGTTTTATAAAACTCGGTGATGGCGTTCTTTTCTTCAACGTGTCATCTGGAAGAGATTTATTATTCATTTGCCTTTATCGAATCGGATTCTATTTCAGAAGCTTCAACATTTTGCCTTAAAAGAGATTGAATAAAAAGATCTAATTCTCCATTCATAACTGAATCCACATCTGTTGTCTCTTGATCTGTTCGTAAATCCTTAACCATTTGATATGGATGAAAAACATAATTTCTAATTTGATTGCCCCAAGCCGCTTCTACTATATCTCCACGAATATCTGCAATCTTTGCAGCTCTCTGCTCAACTGCAATAACCATCAATTTGGATTTGAGCAAAACCAAAGCTTTCTCTTTATTTTGAAGTTGAGACCTTTCTTGCGTACATCTAACAGCTAAACCCGTTGGCAAATGAACAATGCGAACAGCAGTCTCAACTTTATTGACATTTTGGCCACCTGCTCCACCTGAACGACTAGTAGTTACCTCTAAATCTTTTTCAGGAATATCTAATTCAACCTCATCATCAAGTTTGGGCATTACTTCAACTCCAGCGAAACTTGTCTGTCTCTTCCCATTTGCGTTAAAAGGAGAAATCCTTACTAAACGGTGAGTACCTTTCTCATTTTGTAAATAACCATACGCATAACTTCCTTCAATTTCAATAGTGGCACTTTTTATTCCTGCTTCTTCACCCTCAGAAAGCTCATTAATAGTTACTTTCATATTATTGTTCTCTGCCCAGCGGGTATACATCCTTAAAAGCATTTGAGCCCAATCTTGAGCATCCGTTCCTCCGGCACCAGCATTTATTGATAAAACTGCCCCCTCTTTATCATAAGTACCACTTAAAAGACGCTCCATCTCCCATTTCTCAAGTTCAATCATCAATTGATCAAGACCTTGCTGAGCTTCTAAAAGCATTTCTTCATCAGGTTCTATCTCGTAGAGCTCCAGTGAAATATTTGCATCTTCAATCGCACTCTTCCATGCAGTTAACTTTCCTAACTCTGCTTTAACTTCGTCAAGTTGGCGCATCTGTTTTTGAGCATTTTTCTGATCATTCCAAAATTCAGGTTGTGCAGCAACTTGCTCTAAATCCCTCTTTCTTGCTAATAAAGCAGGTTCGTCAAAGACAGTCCTGGGTATTTCCCAGGCGAGTCGTTAAAATTGAAAGATCTCTTTTGAAATCGGTCAGGTCTTGCAAAAGAAGTAATAGAATCAATGCATTAAAAGCTATCAGTAGATCCACCCTTAAAAGGAAAAATGAATAGATCAATTCACGATCCAAGCATCCCAAATGTCGAAATTTACACTTGGCAATTTTGCCCTTTTTGCATACGTGCAAAATCCCTCCTCAATCAAAAGGGAATCAAATTTACTGAATATTCCATTGATGGAGACCAAGAAGCAAGGAGAAAAATGTCTGAGAAAGCAGAGGGACGTAACACTGTCCCACAAATCTTTATTAACGGCAAAGGCATTGGAGGCTGTGATGAACTCCATGAACTTGATCGAAATAACAAATTAAATGATCTCATTAAAAAAATTGATTCATGAATCAACTATTTGTCCTTGATCCAATTCACAACATTAACCCTCTTAAGGACTCCTCTGCCGCTCTTATGCAGGCTGCCTCTAGAGCTAATATCAATGTCTGGATATGCACCCCTTCAGACCTACAAGCTCGAGGGGACAATGCCTGGGTAGTTTCAAGTCAAGTCATTTGTGAACCGTGGATCCAAATCCAAACACCTCAAAGCCTTTCTTTAAATGAATTTGCATGCATTTGGATGCGTAAAGATCCACCAGTAGACGAAGCTTTTTTATATGCAACACATTTGTTGGAAGTAGCTGAAAGAGATGGCGTGAGTGTCATCAATAAGCCAGCATCACTCAGAGCTTGGAATGAAAAATTGGGTGCTTTAAGATTTAGCCATCTCATGGCTCCTACTCTTGTTGCGAGTCGGGTTTCTCAACTAACCGAATTTGCAAAGGAACATGGAGAAGTTGTTTTAAAGCCTCTTGGAGGGAAAGGTGGGCAAGGGGTCATTCGAGTAGCAAAAGATGCTCAAGGGTTAGAAGCTTTACTTGAATTAGTTACTGGCCAAGAACATTTACCAGTAATGATGCAAAAGTTCCTTACTGAGGTAATAAATGGAGATAAAAGAATTCTATTAGTTAACGGAGAGCCATTAGGTGCAATCAATCGCCGCCCAAAAAAAGGGGACTTCCGAAGCAACCTTGCTTTAGGTGGGCAAGCTGAGCGAACTGATTTAACCAATCAAGAAAAAAAGATATGTGATCAAATTAAACCCGCTTTACAACAAGAAGGGCTTTTCTTTGTTGGAATAGACGTTATTGGAGGAATGTTAAGTGAGATCAATGTAACTAGTCCAACTGGGATTAGAGAAGTTGAAAACTTAATGGCTACTCCCTTAGCAGATAAGGTTATTGAGAATCTATTAGATCATTTAAATAATTAACTTTGTCTAAGTTCAATTGATTTATTAAAACATCTAATTTTAAACCTACTTCTTGTAATTCACCTTCAACGGTAGAACCCTTAACTAAACCCGCACCTGCAAATAATTCAAGGTGATTACCACTCATATGACCATATCTAATTGATACTCTAAATTCGGCATTTTGATCTTTATCAATCCAACCAATAGGTGCAGCATAAGTTTGACGATCAAACAACTCTAGAGCCCGTAGCCAACTCATAGCTTTCTTGAGAGGTAATCCAGCTACGGCTGGAGTAGGATGCAAAGCTTCTATTAAATCTAGGGGTAATGTATCTTGAACATCAGCTTCAACCAGTGTATGTAAATGAATTAAATGGCCTTGATTCATTAATGTTGGTTGCTTCAGATAACTTGCTTTGATTCCTTTTTTTGAAAGTTGTTCTACAATTGACTTAACGACAAAGTCATGTTCTCTTAGATCTTTAGAAGAAGCAAGTAAATTTTTTCCATCATCATTTTTTTTTGCAGTCCCCGCCAAAGCATCTATAAATAATCGATTTTTATTGAGGCTTATTAATCTTTCTGGTGATGCGCCAAAAAATGACTCCTCATTATTTTTTTGCCATAGAAAGCGACAACTATTAGTTTGCTGATCTCTTAAGCGAGAAAGCATATTAAGGGGATCTAATGGTTCTTTAAGAAAAAGAAGTTGCCTCGTCGCCAAAACGAGTTTATCTAAAGCACCTGTATTAACTAGTTCTATTCCTTTAGCTAAAACCTCACGATATTCAGATCTCCAATCATTAGAAAAAGCATCAACTAAAAAACAATCTTGCAAGTCAGGATAAATTGTTGCTGGTGTTCTAAGAATCTCGTCTCTGATTATCCATAATCTTTCGGTAGCTTCACGCACATCTGACAAATTATGGATAATTGAGTTCAAACGAAGCCATGTCAAACCACTTTTAGAGGTTAACTGCCACCTAGGTAAGACAGCTTGAAATGAAAATTTATCATCTATAGATTTTGCATTATCCTTTGATTGATCAAAGAAAGAAAATGAATATAAAATTCTTGGTGCTGCATAATCCGGGCTTACAGAAGTATCTATTAAATTCTGAAAAGTTTCATCACTAAACCTCTGAGCATTTTCAAACCTATTTGAACCTGATAAATCTAGATGTTGACAATGTCCTGCTGCCGAAATACATAATTCTGGCGCAAGGTCCCAAAGAAATCTAAATTGATGCTTTTCAGATATTAAAGGCAACTTTTCTAAGGGATCAACACCTTCAACAGGAATAGCAAGACTCAAAATACATTCATCAACTTTTCTCTCCTTCCATGCACGTTGAGAGGTAATTAAAACTTCACTGAAAACAGGCTCTAAATTCATGACTAATCAGCAACTTTTACAAATAATCAACCCAATGCATAAAGCATTACCTAGGCTAAAGGCAGACATCAAGCATTAAATAGAGTAGGTCATTTTTTCTGTGGATTCTTCTAAAGCTGAAAGAAAACGTCTTTGGCAAGCTGCAATAAAATGGCCATTGTACTCAGTTGCCATAATGCCAATCATTTTGTCAGCTGGATTGGAATTGGGAAGGAGCGGGAATATGCGTTGGGGACAATTCATAGGTTTTTTCATTGCATCTATTCTAATTTTGATTTGGGAAAACCTTACAAATGATCTTTTTGACGGTGAAACAGGTGTTGAT
The DNA here is from genome assembly GCA_003283665.1 of Prochlorococcus sp. AG-315-I14. The sequence goes on from QBWF01000001.1 coordinate 12,167, forward strand.
AAATACAAATTCCACTCAATAGTTGCCTTAACTGGTAATAAAACCACTGTAAGTCGAGTTGCCTATGTTTCGCTTTTATTAGGTTTATTTATAATATTTATCCTGGCTCTAAATAGTAATTTTTCAGTACTTTTTATAGTCCTCACTTGTTGTTTACTTGGATATTTATATCAAGGACCTCCGTTTCGACTCGGATACAAAGGATTAGGAGAACCTCTATGCTGGATCGCCTTTGGCCCACTCGCTACAGCAGCTGCACTAATAGTGATTTCTCCAGAGTCTAGTTATGGAAAAATACCCATACCTTGGGGTAACGCTCTTCTAGTTGGATCAGGACCAGCATTAGCTACTACTTTGGTACTTTTCTGCTCACATTTTCACCAAGTAAGACAAGATGCTGAAGCGGGGAAAAAGTCACCATTAGTTATTCTAGGAACGTATAAAGCATCAAAAGCTTTGCCATGGCTATTAGGATTAATATTTATATTAGAGATTTTCCCAGTAATCAATGGAGCATGGCCTTTAACTGCCCTTTTTAGTTTAATTAGTCTACCTGCAGGGATAGATCTTATAACATTAATTAGAAAGTATCATAATAAACCATCTCAAATTAAAAATAGTAAGTTTTTAGCTTTACGCTTTCAAACAATTAATGGTATATCCTTAAGCATTGGCTTAGCTATATATTGTATTTTCTTTAAAGTATGTATTAATTAAATATAGGTTATGAAATTTTCAATCAATACCAAACCATTTTCTTTTAGGCTAACTAAATCATTAAAAACCTCAAACGGTATTATAACAAAAAAGACAGGCTGGTTATTATACCTAAAAGATTCCTATGGACAATATGGATGGGGGGAAGTGGCGCCATTAAATATAAATGAATTAAGAACATGTGAAAGAATTCTAAATAGCCTAGGTAGTAATTTAAAAAAAGAATCTATAGAAAATGATTTACCTGAATTCCCAAGCTCTCTTGCCTTTGGATTAGGTTCTTCCTTAGCAGAATTAGATAGTCTTAATGAAAGAAATATTTTTGATTGGCCGAAAAGTCCTAGATCATCTTTTCTATTACCTACTGATACTTATCCTGTAGAATCACTAATTAAATATATAAAAAAGTCAAATAATAAGAGAGACTCCTACACAATTAAGTGGAAAGTGTCTAATCAAGAAAATCACATTAATGAAAAGAAATTATTAAAAGAAATTCTAACTATTCTACCAGAGAATTACAAGTTGAGAATTGATCCCAATGGTGGATGGGGCAAACAAGAAGCAAGCGAATGGATAAATGAACTACAAGATGAACCACGCCTGGAATGGATAGAACAACCTCTAGCAGCCCAAGACATTAAAGGGTTATTATCTTTAGCTAACCAGGTTCCCATCGCACTAGATGAATCTTTAGTTGAATTTCCATATTTACGTAAAACCTGGAAAAGTTGGCAAATTCGTCGCCCTGCCTTAGACGGTGACCCTCGCTTGCTTTTACAAGAATTAGATCAAGGCGGTAGTCATATAGTAATAAGCACAGCATTTGAAACTGGAATAGGACGAAGGTGGATTAATTATCTTGCGGCAAAACAAGCACAAGGAAAAACCCCCTGTGCTCCTGGCCTTGCTCCTGGATGGTGTCCCAACAGTCAACTATTCAACAACAATCCAAAATCAGTTTGGGCAGCAGCATGACTAAATTTTCCGTTATAAAATGCGACCTTCAAAAGAAAAATGACTGTACTAAAAAAATATTAAAAGCTTTTGAAAAAAAAATCTGGGTAGAGTTATTACATTCCAAAGGCAGTGAAGCAAGTTTTCCTTCATCTTCTTTGCCTACAGGATCAGGAATTATCATCTCCAGTAGCGGAAGCATTGGAGGCCCTCATTATTGTTTGCAACCCATCGAAAATTTGAATCAATCTGCACTTGCTAGCGGAAACTGGTTAAAGGAACAAGGAATCAATCCAAAAGAATGCTTAATCTTGAATTCATTACCTTTACATCATGTAAGTGGCTTCATGCCTTGGTGGCGACATCTCACTTGGGATGCTAAACATCACTGGATTTCTCCTTCTTTAATGAATCAACCTTTTCAGCTAGAAAGATATAGCAGACAATTAACAAAGAATAGTAGCCAATCTATAATCACATCACTAGTTCCAACACAATTAAAATCCCTAATCAATGATCCTTATGGATTAAAATGGCTACAATCTTTATCTCTAATTTGGGTTGGAGGTTCATCTATTCCCGCAGATATAGTTGAGAAAGCAAGAAATCAATCTATCAACTTAGCCCCCTGCTACGGAGCAACAGAGACAGCCGCAATGGTTACAGCACTGAGTCCACAAGACTTTCTATCTGGCAATAATAGCGTTGGCTCTCCACTGGAAGACATAGAAATCAGCATCAATCAAAGTAATTTACTTAAGATCAAAACCAGTAGGCTTGCTATTTCCAAATGGAAAAATAATCAATTTGAATCAATCACTGACTCAAAAGGATGGTGGGAAGCAGGCGATTTAGGAGAATATTTAAATATCAAAAACAAGCAATCACTTAGGATTCTTGGAAGAAGAGATTCTGCTATTAACTCAGGAGGAGAGACTGTCTTCCCTGAACAACTCCAACTTCAATTAATGGATGCAATCATAAAAAATAAAGTGCAAGTGAAAGAAGTATTTTTCTTGGGCACTGATGATGAAAAGTGGGGTCAAAGAATAGCTGCCCTCATTAGATTTAAAGACAATGAAACTAATAAGTTAGAAATTATCTCATTTATTAATCACCTTATTAGAGACTGGGAGCCAGCCAAAAAGCCTTCAAATTGGTATGACTGTCCAAAACTAACTAGAAATACAAACCAGAAATGGGAAATTGAAAAGTGGAGAGAATGGTTAATCTCAAGAGATCCTATTGGCTAAGCCTTATAAATAGAGAAAGAAAAAAATATCTATATTCACTAATTCGCTTGAGAATTGGAAGTTGATTCCTTTAACCATAAACTTATCTCTTTAGAGAATGGACATCTCTTTCTAGAAATAGTATTGATAGATATATGTTTTATACTTGCGATGGCAATCTCTTGACTATTCTTCTTAAATTTAAATCGCAAGATAAAAGAAAAGGCATTAACTTTTTCAGGATATAATTCTATATTAATAGAATCGCCAATATAAAAAGGTTCAAAATATTGAGCTTCACAATGTACAATTGGTAATGATGTTTCAGGATGAATTGATTTAATATTAATAGAAGGAAAAACATCGCCTAAAGATATTCCGAACTGTTCTAGGCTTTCTTCCCAAGTTTCATGACACCATTTTAATAATTGAATAAAATGCATTACCCCAGCACCATCAGTCTCTCCAAAACGAACTGTGCGTTTAGAATATAACCAGTCTTTAGAGTTAATCTTATTCAAAAATAATTATCTATCAACTGAGCCCATGATTACATCTATAGAACCCAATATAGCCATTATGTCAGCAACTTTGGCGCCCTTAAGTATATGAGGAAGAATCTGCAAATTATTGGAATCAGCGGCCCTAATTTTAAATCTCCAGGGAGTTACATCATTATTACCTTGAATAAATACTCCTATTTCTCCTTTACCTGATTCTAAACGCGTATAAAGTTCTCCGTTAGGAATTTTGAAAGTGGGAGCAACTTTTTTAGCTACATATTGGTAATCAAAACCAGAAAGAATACCTTTTTTGCCCTCAATTGTCCTTTTCGCTTCAAGATTTTCAGTTGGTCCTCCTGGAATCATCTCACAAGCTTGTTGCAAAATTTTCAATGACTGTCTCATCTCCTCAATACGAACTCTATATCGTGCATAACAATCTCCTTCTTTCTCCCATGCCATGTCCCAGTCAAAATCGTCATAACACTCATAATGGTCTACCTTTCTTAAATCCCATGGTACTCCTGAAGCTCGAAGCATAGGACCTGACAGGCTCCAATTAATAGCTTGTTCTTTACCTATAGCTCCTAATCCTTCAATACGTCTACGGAAAATTGGATTGTTAGTGATTAGTTTCTCGTATTCATCAATTTTTGGTCCAAACCATTCACAAAAATCTTTACATTTTTCTAACCACCCCCAAGGTAAATCACATGCAACGCCACCAATACGGAAATAATTGTTATTGATCAATCTTTGCCCAGTCGCCGCCTCCCATAAATCATAAATCATCTCCCTTTCTCTAAAAATATAAAAGAAAGGAGTCTGTGCACCTACATCCGCCAAAAAAGGTCCTAACCAAAGTAAATGATTTGCAATTCTATTGAGCTCAAGCATTATGACCCTTATATAGCTAGCTCTCTTAGGAACTTTAATATTTGCCAATCGCTCAGGAGCATTGACAACAATTGCCTCATAAAACATACCAGCCGCATAATCCATACGACTTACATACGGAACGAACATAACGTTTGTTCTATTCTCAGCAATTTTCTCCATTCCACGATGCAAATAACCAATCACTGGTTCACAATCAACAACATCCTCACCATCAAGCGTTACGACTAATCGCAATACACCATGCATTGATGGATGATGGGGGCCAAAGTTCACCACCATTGGCTCCGTTCGCGTCTCAAGCTGCGTCATTGGGCCAAAATGAAAAGCAATGCTTCAATACTAGTTAAAACTTATGAAAGAAGGACCTCATAGTACAGATTCCAACTTCAATCATTTCCCAATAATGGGGGAAGAAATACTTCAAGCGCTTAAGGATCTACCGAATGAATATACAAACACAGGATTGATAATTGACTCCACACTTGGGGGAGGTGGGCATTCAGCGAAAATCTTAGAAAATTTCCCAGGGATAGAGATCATTGGACTAGATCAAGATCCAATAGCTAGAGAGGCAGCATCAAAGAAATTATTAAAGTTTGGTTCAAGAGTAACAATAATTCCTAAAAACTTTGCAGACTTCACACCTGAAAAACAAGTGATTTGCGTTTTAGCTGATTTAGGAGTTAGCAGTCCTCAACTTGATGAACCTTCAAGAGGTTTTAGCTTTCGATTAGATGGTCCCATAGATATGCGCATGAATCCTCAAAAAGGTTTTAGCGCAGCTGACCTTATTTCTGAACTTTCTGAAAATGATTTAGCTGATTTAATATATAACTTTGGTGAAGAAAAACGTTCTCGAAGAATTGCAAAGAAAATTAAAAATGACTTATCAGAAAATGGCTCTTACTCAGGTACAAAAGCATTATCTTATGCAATCGCAGGTTGTTTCCCTCCTAAGCAAAGGTATGGACGAATTCATCCAGCAACAAGAACTTTCCAGGCTTTAAGAATTGCAGTCAATAATGAGTTGGAGTCACTTGATATTTTACTTAAGAAAGCACCAGAATGGCTGTTAGAAAATGGATTATTTATTGTAATAAGTTTTCATTCTCTAGAGGATAGGAGAGTTAAAACAGTTTTCAAATCTGATGATAGGTTAAAAAGAATTACAAAAAAACCTCTTAGATCAACAGCTCAAGAGATTGAACAAAACCCAAGAAGTAAAAGCGCTAAATTAAGAATTTCATCTAGGAGATGAAGAGCTTAGATTTATATTAAGTTCTAAGTTCAATTACTATATTTTTAATTATTTCAATAGCTTTCTGAATATCTTCTTCAGAGGTTTCTCTCCCAATACTAATCCTTATAGATGCTTCTGCCTCTGGCTTGCTGAGACCAATGCCCTGAAGAACATGAGAAGGTTTACCACTACTACAAGCAGAGCCACTAGTACAAAAAATAAATCTTCTTAATTGACTATGTAACCTACTTCCATTTAAACCAGGAAAAGTAATATTTAGATTATGAGGTAATCGTAAATCTGGAGATCCATTTAGTATTAATCCAGAAATATTTGCTTGCAAACCATCAAATAGTAAATTTCTTAAATATAAAAGTCTTTTATTTCTGTTTTCTGAATCTTGTATTGTTAATTCTACAGCTTTGGCAAAGCCAACTATCAATGGCACAGGAAGAGTACCAGATCTTAAACCTTTTTCCTGCCCACCTCCCCATTGCAATGGAGAGACAGGTAAGCCATCTCTAATAACTAATGCACCTATGCCTTTAGGTCCATAAATCTTATGAGCAGTAAAACTCATAAAATCAAGATTATGTTTATCAGGTTCTAAATCTATGTATCCAAAAGCCTGAGCGGCATCTGTATGAAAAGCTATCCCTCTCTCTCTACAAAAAGAACCTATTTCAGAAATGGGTTGTAAAACTCCAATTTCATTATTAGCAGCCATCACGCTAACTAGAAATGTATCTTCTTCAAGAGAGTTGGAAATTTGATCAACATTAACCAAACCATGCTCATTAGGCTGTAATTCTGTTAAACGAAATCCCTCATATCGAAGATATCTAAGAGGGTCAAGTACCGCCTGATGTTCAGTTGAAACGGTAATTATATGTCCAGTTTTTCCTAATAGTTTTGCTTTAGCTCTGGAATGTCCAATCAAAGCTAAATTATTGGCCTCTGTTGCTCCACTTGTGAAAATTAATCTTTCAGAATTTATTTTTAAATATGAGGCTATTTTTTCTCTAGCAACGCCAACAGCCGCAGAAGCAAAAAGACCTGATCTATTATTAAGATTGGATGGATTCCCCCAAAATTGATTCCAATAGGGAGCCATCTCCTTAACAACCTCTAAACTGCAAGGTGTTGAGGATTGATAATCAAAAACCAGATGATTTTTATCCATTAATTAAGTCATCTACCAAATAATAGAGAGGAATAATCCTTAATATCCTCTCTCAAACTTTAAAAGTCTTATTTTTACTATTTATGAGTGAACCAACCCCATTAAAACCAGAGGTTTTACAAACTCCTAGGCTGTTACTAGTAGATGATGAGCCTGGGCTAAGAACAGCTGTTAAAACTTATCTTGAAGATGAAGGATTTGAAGTAACCACAGCTGTCGATGGAGAGGAGGGATTCGAACAAGCTCAAAAAATGATACCTGACGTAATAATTAGTGACGTTATGATGCCTAGATGTGATGGGTATGGTCTTTTAAAAAAAATTAGAGAAGACGAACGCCTAGGAGGAACACCAGTAATATTTCTGACAGCTAAAGGTATGACCGTTGATAGAACCCAAGGATATCAAGCAGGTGTTGACGACTACATACCAAAACCTTTTGACCCAGATGAATTAGTAGCAAGAGTTAGAAATGTTGTTAAACGTCAAGAAAGATTATTAGTAGAAGCTGCAAGATTTGCAGACGCAGATGTTGGGCAAATGGCCAAACAAATCACAGAAATTAAATCAATGTTGACTCAAAGTGATCCGAAAACCTCTAGAAAAAATGACTTGATTCCAAATTTCACTCCTAGAGAAGCAAGTGTTTTGCAGTTAGTTGCAGAAGGATTAATGAATAAAGAAATCGCAAGGAAATTAGAAACTTCAATTAGAAATGTTGAAAAATATGTAAGTAGACTTTTCATTAAAACTGGTACTTCTAGTAGAACAGAACTTGTTAGATATGCTTTAGAAAATCATCTGGTTACATAAAACTCTTTAAGACCTTGCAAACTCAATTAACTTGGAGAAATAAAATGGAGCTTGATTTAACTTACTTCTTACCACTCTGAAGCCAGATTTCTTAGCAGCTTCAATAATTCCTTTCTCTCGCAGCGTATATGCACGAGTTGTTTTACTTGGCCCAGGAAAGAATTGCCCTATACGTTTTAATAATGCTAATAAAGGAGTATAGGGAGCAAAACTAACTATTACTCTCTCCTCAGATAATTTACAAAGATGATCAACCATCTCTTCAGCATCTTGTTGTTGGTAATGAATAAAAACATCTAGACATATAACTGTATTATAGGATCCATTTAAATTCTCTAGGTCAGAAACTCGGAAATTCAATTTATTTAAATCTAAACCTATCTCGTTAGCTCTTCTTTTAGTTTCAGTGACCATAGCATCAGAAATATCACTCAAATCAATAGATTTAGCACCTAATTTTGCTAATGGAAGACTCAAACTACCAACTCCACAGCCTGCATCACAAAAACTTTTCTCTTTGATTTTCCCATCCTCTTTTATCCATTTAAGGACATCATCTACTGTCTTTTGATGACCTATTCGAATATTTTTTTGTACTTTATTTACATCATCACTCTCACTATATATTCTATTCCATCTATCAAAGCCTGTTCCATTGAAATAATTAACGACCTCTGTTTTTTCGTCCTTTTTAATTGGCGTTGCCATTTACTCAGATAACTAGTATTTGTCTGATCTTACGCAGCTACCTGCCAAGACAACTCATGATTGAAAGAATTCATTTCCCAACGAAGTAAAGATTCTATATTTTTACCAATCAATAAACATTGAGTGGAAATTTGCTTCTGGCCCAAAACTATACGAGGAGCAATAGTTGCCATCCAAATAGCAGCAGAAGGATCATTAATCCATTTAGAAGTTTGTTTGCATGCCTCTAATAAAGGCAAAGTTGATCCAGCAATAGTTTTATTAGATAGCATGCATAAACCTTTTTCTACAGTTACTACCCTTTTATCCCATTTAAAAAATCCATCACCCAGTCCATAAGGGGATATCGCATCACTAACTAAAACCAATTGCTTTGGTGCAATTTTTTGTATCAAAGCAACCATATTTGGATGAACATGAACACCATCTGCTATCAATCCCATAAACACATCATTACGGCTGATAGCAGCACCAATTGGTCCAATAGCTCTATGGTGAAGGCCTTTCATAGCATTAAAGGTATGTGTAATCATACTCACCCCATCTTCAAAAGCCTTTAAAGCTAAGTCAAAGTCAGCACCTGAATGTCCTAGAGAAACAACAATATTTAATTCTCTAAGACGAGAAATCAACTCCGAAGAAGCTTGCAACTCCGGGGCTAAAGTCATTAGTGCTATATCCTTTTTAAATTCATTGATTCTTTGATTTAAAGCCGACAAACTTGGATTACATATACTATTTAAATCATGTGACCCAGAATATAATTTAGATAAAAATGGACCCTCCATATGCGCTCCAAGAAGTCGACAACGAGTTAAAGAAGTATATTTCCGTGCTTCATCTAAAACATGCATTCCTAATTGAAATGCTTCTAAAGGACAACTAACAAAGGTTGGGCAAATACCTTCAACTCCATCTATCCAAAGTTGATCAAGCAATTGAAGTAATTTAGGAATTTGATTAAAGGTCAAATCTGTAAAGGAAATGCCTAAACCTCCATTAATTTGAAGATCAATAGCACGAGGACTAATCCAATTCCCTCCCCAATCTTCAGTAAAGCTTGATTCATCTAAAGAACTTCTATCAATTGAAGTAATAATTCCATTATCATCAACAATCATCGAGCACAAATTATTTTCCCCTGGTATATATTCTGGCTGAGGTAATTTTATATTGTTAATCTTTCTCATATGTTCAAATAAAAAATTCATTAATGCAGAATTTAGTAATAATTGGCATTATTAATAGTGAAATTTATGTAGATTGAAATTGTCTCTAATAGAAACTAAGAGATTAATGAAAGTAGCAGTAGCAATGGGTAGTGATTCAGATCTTAAAACACTGCAACCAGGGATAAAAATTTTAGATCAATTTGAAATCACTTCAGAAGTCAGGATTTTGTCTGCTCACAGAACTCCTATTGAGATGATGAATTTTGCTCAAAATGCAGAATCAAATGGTTTCAAAGTAATTATTGCAGGGGCTGGCGGAGCTGCTCATCTTCCTGGCATGATTGCAGCGCTTACCACTCTACCTGTGATAGGAGTCCCTGTAAGAAGCAAAGCTCTATCAGGAGTTGATTCAATGCATTCAATTTTGCAAATGCCAGCTGGTATTCCTGTCGCAACAGTTGCTATTGAAGGAGGACTAAATGCAGGACTTCTAGCTATACAAATCTTGGCAATTAATGATTCAAATCTAAACGAAAAGCTTCTTGAGTATAGAGCCGGACTTCATGACTTAGTTGTAAATAAAGACAAAATCCTAAAAGAAATTGGTACTGAGACTTACTTAGAAAGAATGTAATTAAAAACCACCATTTTTGCATTATGAAATACTTGAGATTATATTCTTATCAATTAAAAAGTTAATAACAACATCAACACTTTCATCAATATCCATAACTCCAGTATCTATTTGCAACTCAGGTGATTGAGGCTTTTCATAAGGACTTGAGATTCCAGTGAAGTCTTTAATATCACCTTTCCTGGCCTTTTTATATAGTCCTTTAGTATCTCGCTTTTCACAAATAGTAAGATCAGCCGCGCAATAAATTTCTATAAAGTCCTGATCCTCAACTAAAGACCTAGCATTCTCCCTATCAATTCGAAATGGAGATACAAATGCAGTTAAAACAATTATTCCAGAATCAAGAAAAAGTTTAGAGACCTCTCCAATTCTCCTAATATTCTCTTCTCTATCATGATCGGAAAAGCCAAGATCCTTGCATAAACCATGCCTGATATTATCCCCATCTAAAACATAAGTTGAATAACCATTTTCAAACAAAGCAACATTGACTGCATTCGCTAATGTACTTTTCCCCGATCCAGATAAACCTGTGAACCAAAGTATGACGCTCTGGTGTCCCCTTTGTTGAGACCTAGCTTCACGATCAACGGAGGATTCATGCCAAACTAGATTTTTGGCTTTAAGCGAGGGTTTTTCCAAACGATTCTCTTCCATGTAAACAATCTGTTTTGTCTATTCTCCATGTTGATGGACAAAATTTATATTTAACCACCACTTTGTTTAGGTCTAAAACCTTCTTTGAACAGAAAATCCAAAGTTTTAATAATTTGATCTCCTTGGAGCTCTAACAAGTTCCCTTTTAATGTACCGCCTGTGCCACAAGCAATCTTGAGGGACTTCAGTAATTTCTTTGATTCCAAAGGGTCCAATTCTAATCCTTTAATTAAAGTCACCAGTTTTCCTTTTTTTCCAGAACGAGTTCTTTCTACACGAACTTGTCGCTTTCCTTTAGGTAGAACACTATCCTTAGTTTCATTCCCTGTTGTTGCTCCAGGGTCATTAAATTCTCGCCAGCCTCCTTTAGACATCTTCTTTGAATTTAGGCTGGTAACTATCTACTCAATCTAAGTGACAGTTAAACTTCCAACTCAATTTAAAGATTCGGATCTATCAATCGAATCAAGACCAAATCCTGTTGGCCGTTTTGGAAAATATGGAGGCCAATATGTCCCAGAAACTTTAATACCTGCACTATTTGAATTAGAGAAAGCTGCAAAAGATGCATGGCAAGATTCAAGATTCACCTCGGAACTAAATCATTTATTAAAGTCTTACGTTGGTAGATCAACCCCTTTATACGAAGCAAGAAGATTAACTGATTATTATCGCAATATTAATGACAAAGGCCCAAGAATTTGGCTCAAAAGAGAAGACCTAAATCATACAGGTGCTCACAAAATAAATAATGCACTTGGACAAGCTCTTTTAGCTCAAAGAATGGGCAAAAATAGAATTATTGCTGAAACTGGAGCTGGTCAACATGGAGTGGCTACTGCGACTGTATGTGCTCGTTTTGGAATGGAATGCATAATTTACATGGGGAAAGAAGATATGCGCCGACAAGCACTAAATGTATTTCGTATGAGATTGCTTGGAGCGACAGTCAAACCTGTAACCAATGGAACAGCAACTCTTAAAGATGCAACCAGTGAAGCAATTCGTGATTGGGTTACTAATGTTGAGACAACTCATTACATACTTGGATCTGTTGCAGGCCCTCATCCTTACCCGATGTTGGTTAGAGATTTTCACGCCATTATTGGCGAAGAGGCTAAACGACAATGTAACTCAGCCTTTGGAAGAGCACCTGATGTCCTTTTAGCTTGCGTTGGCGGCGGATCTAATGCTATGGGGCTTTTTCATCCTTTTGTTGAAGATAAAAATGTTCGAATGATTGGAGTTGAAGCAGCAGGAGAGGGAGTAGAAACAGGTCGACATGCAGCAACAATTACAGAAGGGAGAATTGGAGTACTTCATGGTGCAATGAGTCTTTTATTGCAAGACAATGACGGACAAGTTCAAGAGGCACATTCCATCAGTGCTGGCCTTGATTATCCTGGAGTAGGGCCAGAGCATAGTTATTTAAAAGAAATTGGGCGAGCAGAATACGCCGCGGTAACTGATAGCCAAGCATTACAAGCACTTCAATTGGTTAGTCAATTAGAAGGAATCATCCCTGCTCTTGAAACTTCCCATGCATTTGCCTATCTAGAAATTCTATGTCCAACTCTTGGTAACGAATCTGAAGTTGTAATAAACTGCTCGGGAAGAGGAGACAAGGATGTTAATACAGTGGCAGAGAAATTGGGATCGACAATCTGAGTCTCTTTAAAGGATTAATATCTAGGGATCGATTCATCGACATTAATGCTCCAAGAATCAATACCACCTTCTAAGTTCCAAACGGGTTGAGTTATTCCTTGTTCTAATAGCCAAATACCAAAACTTAAACTTCTAACCCCTGAATGACATATCACCACAATAGGTTTATTAATAGGTAAAAGCTCACCTAATTGGTCGTTCCAACTTTTGAATTTACTTAGAGGTAAATGCAATACTGAAAATGTAAATGGTGCAATAACAAGTTCATTATCCTCACGTACATCAATAATCATTGGCTTAGTTGAAGAATCATCCTTCAATAAATCATTTAAGTCTAGAGGTGATATGTTTAAGGGGTTATGCTGAGTCATGATTTCTTTTAAGATAAAGGATAAGACTATCCCATCAAAAATTTAAACACATTTACAAATGAATAAAAATAAAGAATGAAATCACGTATATTATATTTGATTTTAATTTTAATTTTAATTGTATCAGTTTTGACTGGGCTATTAATCTGGAAAAAAAAACATCTACCTATATATCCACAATTTAAAAATACTTCCAACTCTATACCATTATCATCAAAATTCATACCAAACAATGCTGACCTAGTTTTTCACTGGAAAATAAACCCTAATAATATTGCAACGTTTGTAGAAAGCTATGATAACAAAAGCAAGCAAAATAATACACGTAAAAAAGTAGAATCTATATTAGATACTTCTTTCAATTTAATTGGACTTGACTTCAAAGAACAAGCATCAAAATTTGCAGGAGAATATGGAAGCTTCGCCTTCATAAGTGACAAAAATGAAAAAGAAAGTGATTGGATTATAATTCTTGATCGAAAAGAAAATATCAATGATGATCTAAGAAGTATTATAAACATGGAAGAAAGAAAAGAAGAAGAAAAAAATAAAGCTGAATATACCCCTGAAGGAATCGAGAACACAGGTGATATCAAAATATCAAGAAGTAATGATTTAATTACGCCAATTTATTTTTGCGAAAAGGAGAAATATATTTTAATCTCTTCCAGTGCAAAGCTATTAGAATTATCTTTAAGAAATTCAAAAAAAAACTCTATAAACTATCTTAAAAATTCAAATCTAAATATACTAAATAGTAAAATAAATAATGGATTCGCATTACTTGAAATATCTATAGAAAACGTTTTCCAATTACTCAATCTAAATAATATAACATCAGAAAAAAATCAATCAAATAAACTAATCTCATCAATAGATTTAAATAGTAACAAATTAATTTTCAATGGAATTATAAAAAACAACCAAGCAATCAAAACTCCCATTCATAAATTAAAGAATGAATTTCTTATTATTGGGAATGAAGTCAATTCAACTGATAACTTTATTTTAATAAATAGCCCAAATACATTTTTCAACGAAGAGTTTATTGAACCATATAATTCATTTATAATGAAAATTCTTGAGATTTCAATTGATCAAGACTCTTTACCTTTATTACAGTTAATCGGCAAAAATTCATATGGCCCCTTGATTTGGCTTGAAAACAAACATAATTGGGTAATTCTCAGCAGAAAAGATCAAACTAATAAGAACAACATCAATGAAATCATATCAGGCGAAAATTTTAGAAAGACAAATCTTGACTTTAACAATAATAATCTCGAGATCTGGTCAAAGTTAACAACAAATAATCTAGATGCTAATCCTTATATTAAGGAAAATATAAGGACTTTAATTCAGGAATATAAAGGAGCCTACATTTGGAGCAAAAGTCTTGCGTCAATATCAGATAATAATGAAAAAGAATATTTTACACATGATCTAATCATAGAAGATGAATCAGAGAAAGAAGATTTCATTGATATAGTTAAAATCCATTTAGGTGAAGAGAAAGCTAATAAGTTTCTCAAGAATTTTTATCCATTTATTCTACTGAGAGCAACGATTGGGAGCACAGTAGATTCACCGAAAGGCATGGATATCGCAATCGCAATTCCAAATATTGAGAATCCAGATTTGTTAAAATTTGAAATCAGCTTTAAACTTACTTAATAGTTCTTTATAGATTCAAAGCATTATTGATAACTTAAACTAATTGCGTAATATAAATCTTCAATTCAATCCAGGTTGAAACTATCATAGTTACTAGTTATCTTGAATATATATAATTAAGTTCAAGTTGAAAATTATTTTTCCTATTGAACAGAAAATTTAATCTTAATTAATTTTTAGGAGCAAAAACCATAGCCAACACAGACAAGACAACTAATTTAATTCTCAAGCCTGGCCTAGAAGGAGTTCCGGTAACACAATCTTCGATATGCGAAATCAATGGAACAGAAGGAAATCTGAATTATCGAGGCTATCCCATAAGTCAACTTGCCAAAAAAAGTAGTTTTCTTGAAACTGCTTTTTTACTTATTTGGGGGGAACTCCCTAGCACTAAAGAGCTACAAAGATTTGAAGAAGAAGTGCAAATGCATCGCAGAGTAAGCTTTCGTATCAGAGACATGCTCAAATGTTTTCCAGAGTCAGGTCATCCAATGGATGCTCTGCAAGCTAGTGCTGCATCTCTTGGGCTTTTTTATTCTCGGAGAGTCATCGATGATCCAAAATATATCTATGACGCAGTAGTCAGGCTGATTGCAAAAATCCCTACAATGGTTGCTGCTTTTGAGCAGATCAGGAAAGGAGATGACCCCATTCAACCTCAAGACGATTTACCTTATTCATCTAATTTCCTATACATGCTCACAGAGAAAGAGCCAGATCCCCTGGCTGCAAGTGTATTTGATCGATGCTTAATTCTTCATGCTGAGCATAGTCTCAATGCAAGTACTTTCAGCGCGCGAGTAACTGCAAGCACTTTGACTGATCCATATGCTGTAGTTGCATCAGCAGTAGGGACTTTGGCAGGTCCGCTTCATGGTGGTGCCAATGAAGATGTAATAGCAATGCTTGAAGAGATTAAAACACCTGACAAAGCAGGTTCATTTCTTGATGATGCAATAGAAAAGAAAAGAAAAGTAATGGGTTTTGGGCATAGGGAATACCGCGTAAAAGATCCAAGAGCATCAATTCTACAAAATTTGGCAGAAGAACTTTTCTCTAAATTTGGCAAAGATGAAATGTATGAAGTTGCTAAAGCACTCGAAGAAGAGGCAATAACAAAATTAGGTCCTAAAGGTATATTTCCAAATGTTGACTTTTATTCTGGACTTGTTTATAGAAAACTAGGTATTCCACGGGATCTATTTACACCAGTTTTTGCAATTTCAAGAGTTGCTGGTTGGCTAGCACATTGGAGAGAACAACTAGGTGCTAACCGAATTTTCAGACCATCCCAAATTTATCAAGGTGAAGGAACAAGGAATTGGCAGCCACTCAAAAATAGATAAGTAAAAAAAGTAATCTTTTAGAAACTTATGAATACTCCAAAATCCAACTAATCTATTAGAAGAATAAATAAAAGAAGTGAATTCAGGCTTAGATCTAGAAATGAGTTTCACACAAGGGATCCAGAGCCTTGGAATATCGCCTGAACTAGCTCATCTACTATGGATCCCTTTCCCCATGCTGCTGGTATTAGTTTCCGCGGTTATCGGGGTTTTAGTAACTGTTTGGTTAGAAAGAAAAATTTCTGCTGCTGCTCAACAAAGGATAGGGCCGGAATACGCAGGGGCATTAGGAATTCTGCAACCTATGGCAGATGGATTAAAACTTCTAGTCAAAGAAGACATAATTCCTGCTAGGGCAGACAATATACTGTTCACGCTTGGTCCAATATTAGTTTTAGTTCCAGTCATTCTATCTTGGTTAATTGTACCTTTTGGACAAAATCTTTTAATTAGCAATGTAGGGATTGGCATTTTCTTATGGATTTCTCTTAGTAGTATTCAGCCTATTGGTCTACTTATGAGTGGTTATTCATCTAATAATAAATATTCCTTATTAGGGGGACTTAGAGCAGCAGCTCAATCAATTAGTTATGAGATTCCCTTAGCTCTAGCAGTATTAGCAATTGTAATGATGAGTAATTCATTAAGTACCATTGATATAGTTGAACAACAAAATAGTGCTGGATTTCTAAGTTGGAATATATGGAGACAGCCCGTAGGTTTTATTATTTTTTGGATATGTGCACTTGCTGAATGTGAAAGGCTTCCTTTTGATCTCCCAGAAGCAGAAGAAGAACTTGTAGCTGGTTATCAAACAGAATATGCAGGCATGAAATTCGCATTATTTTATTTAGCTGGTTATATCAATCTTGTCTTGTCCGCATTATTAGTATCTGTTCTTTACCTAGGAGGTTGGGGTTTTCCATTCCCTATTGAATGGTTCTCATTTTTACCAGGAATATCTATTGATACCCCTGTAATTCAAGTTTTCACTGCCGCCATCGGAATCATAATGACTGTTCTCAAAGCATACTTACTAGTATTTTTAGCAATTCTACTAAGATGGACGACTCCAAGAGTTCGAATAGATCAATTACTTGATTTAGGATGGAAGTTTCTTCTACCAATATCATTGGTGAATTTACTTGTAACAGCTTCACTCAAGTTGGCGTTTCCTAGCGCATTTGGCGGATAAAAGAAAAGCAACACAATTGGTGTTCTTAATTAGGCAAAAGTACCTACATTTAGTTGAAAAAAGTTATAAGCTGAATTAACGTATTAAATAGGCCGCCGGCAATAAAACCATATGCTTGGTTTCCTCAAAAAAGTCGCTGATTACACGCAAGAGGCAGTAAGCGCAGCAAAATACTTATCCCAAGGACTAGCTGTTACTTTCGATCACATGCGACGTAGGCCAGTAACTGTTCAATATCCTTATGAAAAATTAATCCCCTCAGAAAGATATAGAGGGAGAATTCATTATGAATTCGACAAATGTATAGCCTGTGAAGTTTGTGTAAGAGTTTGCCCAATCAATCTGCCAGTAGTTGATTGGGTTATGAATAAAGAAACAAAAAAAAAGGAATTAAGAAATTATTCAATTGATTTTGGAGCCTGTATCTTTTGTGGAAATTGTGTCGAATACTGCCCGACTAATTGTCTATCAATGACTGAGGAATATGAATTATCTGCATTTGATCGTCACAGTCTTAACTACGACAATGTTGCTCTAGGAAGATTGCCGACAAGTGTAACTTCTGACCCATCTGTTCGCCCTTTAAGGGAGTTAGCATATTTACCAGAAGGAGTAATGGACCCTCACGCAGTTTCCTCAAGTAAAAAGAGAGCAGGAAAACTACCAAGTGAAATCATTCAAATAATGCAAGAGGAAATTAATACTAATAAAAATAAAGAATCATCTCATGATGATGTTCAGTTAGATTCTTCAAATCAATGAATATAGCCAATTCATCAGAGTTAATTTGTTTTTTAATTCTTAGTGCTGTCATCATTTCTGGAAGTATTGGAGTTGTTCTACTGGAAAATATTGTTTATTCCGCCTTTTTACTTGGTGGGGTTTTCATGTCAGTCGCAGGATTATATCTTTTATTAAATGCAAGTTTTGTTGCAGCAGCACAAATTCTAGTTTATGTAGGTGCAGTAAATGTTTTAATATTATTTGCTATAATGTTAGTCAACAAAAAAGAAGATTTAAAATCACTTAAAGGACTTAAAACTCGTAAAATATTATCTGGAGGAATTTGTGGAGGACTTTTAATCTTATTATTAAGAGTTAATATTACTACTAATTGGTCAATCCCTGGCCCTACGTCAATCGGAGAAGAGGCAACTGAAAGAATTGGAGAACATCTATTCACTGATTATTTATTACCCTTTGAACTTGCATCTATACTATTATTAATGGCTCTGATTGGTGCCATTGTATTAGCACGAAGAGAAAAACCAATGCAAAAAAGCAATCAAAAAGAAATAAATAGTGATTTATTAAAAGATCAACAAATACCTCTTTTAACCCAAAATACTTCTAAATAGATATTATAATATAAATATATTTGTAATTATATTATGTTGGTAGATTCTGCTGGTCCTGTTCCTCTCCAAGCATATCTTATAGTTGCATCTATCCTATTCTGTACTGGTGTTTGGGGACTGATAAATAGTAGAAACGCTGTTAGAGTTTTGATGAGTATTGAATTAATGTTGAATGCTGTGAATATAAATCTGATGAGCTTCTCTTCATATATAGATGGGGCTTTAATTAGAGGGCAGGTATTCTCTATTTTTGTCATAACAGTTGCGGCTGCAGAAGCAGCTGTTGGTCTTGCAATATTGCTTTCTTTATATAGAAATAGATCTACGATTGACATGGAAAACTTTAACCTACTTAAATGGTAGAAATATAATGAAGTTTAATCTGATCTGGATCTTATTTAGATCAGATAGTGAATCAGCACTAAAAGAAGCATACGATTGCAAAAAGAAAATTGAAAATTATGGCTCAAAAGTTTTAATTGCAAAAATTAGTTTAGGAACTAATAATATTTCTGATTTGTTTTTACAGACAAAAGAATTACCACAATTAGCAATTGTTCTTGGAGGAGACGGCACTGTTTTAAGGGCAGCTAGATATCTATCTCCAAGAAATATTCCTATTTTAAGTTTCAATGTGGGTGGCAATCTAGGATTTTTAACACATGATCGCCGTCTCTTAAATCTAGACAGAGTTTGGGAGAAGATTTATAATCAAGATTTCACAATCCAGAAAAGAATGATGCTTGAGGCATCAGTATTGACAAGTAATAAAGAGCAAAAGAAAAAAATATTTTTTGCCCTAAATGATTTTTATTTTAGATCTTTTAAGGATGAGATATCACCAACTTGTAGTCTCGAACTTGAAATTGATGGAGAATCAGTAGATAGATACAAAGGTGATGGCCTAATCTTTTCAACAGCTACTGGATCAACAGCTTATGCAATGGCGGCAGGAGGACCTATTCTTCATCCTTCTATAGATGCAATTATTGTGAGTGCAATATGTCCTATGAGTCTAGCAAGTAGGCCTATTGTTGTACCTGCTCAATCAAAATTAATTGTTACTCCGATAAGTAATAAAAATCAAAAAATTAAATTGTGGCAAGATGGATCTGGCGGCTGCTTAATTGAAGCCAACGATAAATGTCTTATAAAGAAGTCTAATCACTCAACTTATATCATTATTTTGAATGAAAGTTTATCTTATTATAGAACTATTACTCAAAAACTTCATTGGGCTAGTAGCCTAAATAATAATTCTAAATAATATTTTATGGGAATAGAAATTGAAAGAAGGTTTTTAGTACAGAATGAAAGCTGGAGAAGCCGAATAATACTTAGTGAAGATTTTATTCAAGGATATCTAAACTCTCATCCGGAAGATTTAGCAGTCAGAGTGAGAATAAGTAATAACAAAGAAGGCTTTTTAACTCTTAAATCTTCTATCGATGGCCTTATAAGTAAAGAATTTGAATATCCAATACCTATTGAAGATGCTTATGGATTAATGGAGTTATCAAAATACAAACTGTGCAAAACAAGATATCAACTAAAGCTTAATAACAAAAATTGGATAGTTGATTCATTTAAAAATTTAAATTCTCCTTTGGTTTTAGCAGAAATCGAATTAGATTCTCTCTCTGAAAAGGTTGAAATACCATCTTGGTGTGGACGCGAAATCACAGGTATTAAATCGTTAAGTAACGCTTTTCTTGCGAAAACGCCCATATCATCTCTTTCTTTAAATGATCGACTGAAAACTAAAGACCAATAAAAGGTCATCAGTCCTTTAGATTGTCTTTAGATTTCCAGCTGGCAAATACCAGCTGCTTATCAAGTCTCTTGCAGAAGGTAGGTTATGTATGCTCTCTACGACATTGATGGCGTCCTTCGCTTCACATGCAATGACAAGGAAGCTTGCATGGCATATGCAAAGCTATTTAATCTTTCTTCAATTAACTGTTCTTTAATGCCTTTGTCAGAGACTAGTGAAGAGAGAAAAAATGAAATTTACTAACTGGCTGGTGTTTCATCATCAGGCAATGAGCAACAATTAAAGCCGTCTCTACAAATTTTCCCGTGATCCATAGCCCAATTTAATAATGCGACTCGGTTTTTAGAGCCTGTTTTTGTAAACATATTGCTCACATGATTATCAACTGTTCTTTTACTGATAGTGAGTTTTCCAGCAATTTCTTGGTTTGTCAAACCATTTGCTACAAGTTCGATAATCTCCATTTCCCTCGCGGAGAGGCCCATATGAGACGAATTGGTGATTTCTCCTGCAAACATTCCCCTCACTCACAACTCATTAATTAATACTACTTAGATTAGGGCCTTTAATCACCGATAGTAATTATCTAGTACAAAAGAGATGTGAAATCTAAACTTCAAAGCCGACTCGAGTCAGGCTCCTCAACTATCACTGCAGAAATAATGCCTCCTAGAGGAGGGGAGTCATTAAGTGCAATAGCAAAAGCTCTTGCACTTAATGAACTTGTCCATGCGTTTAATGTTACAGATGGGAGCAGGGCGATCATGAGAATGAGTAGTCTCGCCTTATGCAAACTGCTTTTAGAGGCAAATCTTGAGCCTGTACTCCAATTATCTTGCAGAGACAGAAATCGAATTGCCTTACAAGCTGAATTACTCGGAGCTCATGCTCTGGGCATTAAAAATATTCTTTGTTTAACAGGTGATCCTGTACGAATAGGAGATCAATCTTCGGCTAAATCAGTACAAGACTTTAATTCCATACAACTCATTGAACAAGTTACATCACTTAATAAAGGTTTAGATCCAGTGAAAGATTTTTTACCTGATGGGCCCACTAATTTATTTGCAGGTGCTGCAGCAGACCCAAACTGCAAAGGTTTTGATGGGTTACGACGTAGAGTTGAGCTCAAAAAAGAAGCGGGTGCAAATTTCCTTCAAACACAAATGGTGATGGATCCAAACACACTTGAACGCTTTTGCAGGGAAATAGCAGATCCAATAAATATGCCTGTCTTAGCTGGTGTTTTTTTATTGAAATCAGCTAAAAACGCACAATTCATAAACAAAGTAGTTCCAGGTGCATGCATACCAGAATCAATTATTGCAAGACTTGAATGTTCTTCAAATTCTATTAATGAAGGAATTTTAATTGCAGCTGAACAAATAAAAAGTTTCCTTGGAATTTCTCAAGGTGTTCACATAATGGCAATAAAAGGAGAGCAATACATACCTATGATTTTAGAAAAAGCAAAGATTAATTAGTTGTACTAATTAAATCAGTTCCCAATAACTCAGCCATTGCTTTTTGTTGGGGGGAAGGCTCTCCTAAGTCCTGTCTTCTCGCATCAGTTATTAACCAATCCAAGGCTGCTTCCTGCAAATCAAAATGATCTCCTTCTTTGCCAACGCAATATCGACCAAAAACTAATTTCTCAACTAATTGAACCCCAGGACCAATAAGTGAATAATCAAATATTATAGAATTATCAATAGTAGCACCTTCACATATGCAACAACTTGGGCCAATCATCGAGGGACCAATAATAGTCACTCCATCTTCAATCCTAGTCATTCCACCCACATAAATAGGGCCTTTAACATTAATTTTATCCCAATTTGCAGCAACATTTAAACCTGTATAAATTCCCTCTCTTACTTGTTTACCCGGTATTTCTACCTGACGAACATGACCTTTAAGAACATTTCTTATTGCCCTCCAATAGTCTGGAACTTTCCCTATATCTACCCACTCAAATTCCATTGGCAAAGCAAAAAAAGGTGCCCCTAGTTGAACTAACTTTGGAAAAAGATCTGAACCAATGTCAAATGGTACACCTGAAGGAATATGCTCAAAAATTTCTGGCTCAAATAAATAAATTCCAGTATTAATTGTATCCCCTAATGCATTATCTATAGAGGGCTTTTCTTGGAACGCTTGAACACGATCATTTTCATCAGTGACAACAACTCCATAACTACTTACCTGATTTTTGGGAACTCTTTTAGTTATCAAACTAGCCAAAGCACCCTTCTCTTTATGGCGCTTGACAGCCTCAGATAAGTCCAAATCTATTAATGCATCTCCACACAAAACGACAAAAGTATCA
The DNA here is from genome assembly GCA_003283665.1 of Prochlorococcus sp. AG-315-I14. The sequence continues at coordinate 34,600 of QBWF01000001.1, forward strand.
TCAAAAAACTCTTGGAAATCTTGAATCTTTTTTAGTCCACCAGCAGACCCAAGTGCATCTCCAATTAATTCTCCATCTTCAATTCGTCCTTCGAAGCTATAAGCAATTTCGACACCAAATCTTTGACCATCACGAAAATAATTCTCAATTTCTTCTGCTAAGTGAGAAACATTCACCATAACTTCTGTAAAACCGTGCTCCTTCAGTAGTTCCAACAGAAACTCCATTACGGGTTTCTGAAGGATTGGAATCATTGGTTTTGGAATCACATGTGTGATCGGCTGAACTCGGGTTCCCTTTCCAGCCGCCAGGATCATTGCCTTCATAGGCGCTTAAACCTAAGCAACTTAGCCAACATAGACTGAAGCCTCCTCAAAGTTCTATGCAGCAGCCGGCGAAGCATCTGTCACGTCCAAAGAGGAAAGAGGAAGTTGAGCCACCATTCCTGGAGCAAGAAGCCTTTTTAAATGTATAGGTGAGAACAATGATCCTTTTTGACTAAGTTCCACTTTCCCTTGCGAACATAAAAATAATAGTGCCCAAAAAACTCCAACTCGATCCTTGTCCAGATCTTCAGAAGCATCTGCTTCACTCCATTTTGCAACTAATAATTCAAAATCAACCCAATGCAAAGCCTCCTCCCACTGATTTATAAAGATTGCAAGAGCAGCTGTTGTCTCAGGTAATTTTTCTCGATGCGCAAGAGATGAAACTTGAGCAATAACTTCTCTATCACTAAATCTTTTTTGACGAGCCCTCCTACGATTTTGCAATTCATCATTTTTTAAAGATTCTGCAATTGTCTCAAGCTGTTCTATTAATTCTCCAAGAGTTACTGGTCTTCTAAATGGAGGAGGGGCTACTGGCCTTCTGAGCAGATGTCTCTCTGGTCGGATAGGTAAATGAAAGCTTTCATCTAACCAACCCTGCTCTGAAAACGTTGTGTCGAAATCATCCTCCATTTCAATATCTACTGGAAACATCTCAGACTCAAGCACCTCTGCTTTTAATCCAACCAAAACTGAAGCAGCTAAAAATGCTTCACTGCTTTCAGCAAGCTCATTTTCAAAACTTCCACCATTTTTGCGTAATTGTTCTGAAATCTTTTGCGGAATTTCAATTCGCTGTTTCAGTTGGTCCAAAAAACCATCTACAACAGGTATTACATCCACATCCCATGGATCTATATCTCCTCTTTCAGCAGCATCTTGCAGGAGACGTATAGCAAATCTCGCTCCAGAGTCAGCTGTCTCAGTTAAAGCATTAACTGACAAAACAAATTACAAAACTAAATGCAAGTTATCTCTTTAATCATGTTCTCGCCAGCGAAAGATAACTAGATATTTTTCAATCAATAAAATAAAACATAATTTTCAATTTATAAGTGGGGCTTTTAACGTACCAATTGGAATATGATTATTACTAACAATTATTTTCTGCTCATTTCTAACTCTTTCTACAGCTAACAAATCTCTTTTAACTAAGCCATCAATTGAAGAGATATATGTATCAGTCATAATTCTGGGATAAAGTCCTATGCCTATAATTGGAACTAATAAACAAGCAATAACATATATTTCTCGAGGTTCTGCATCAACTAACTTTGCTTTACTTATTAGCTTGGCATTCTCTTTACCATAAAAAATTTCCCTCAGCATAGATAGTAAGTAAATAGGAGTTAAAATTACTCCGATTGCTGCTAGAGACGCAATAACAATTCTAAATGGCAGAGTATAAACTTCATCAGTTACAAAACCTGCAAAAACCATTAATTCAGAGACAAATCCACTCATACCTGGCAATGCAAGTGAAGCAAATGCACAAGCAGTCCAAAGCGCAAACATAATTCTCATATTCTTACCAATTCCACCCATTTCATCTAATTGAAGAGTATGAGTACGATCGTAAGTAGCTCCTACGAGAAAGAATAAACTTGCCCCAATCAAGCCGTGACTAATCATTTGCAACATTGCTCCACTTGTACCTAATGAACTAAAACTACCAATTCCTATCAAAACAAAACCCATATGACTAATCGAGCTATAAGCAATTTTCCTTTTTAAGTTTCTCTGAGCAAAAGAAGTTAACGCTGCATAAATAATATTTACCACACCAAGAACTATTAACAATGGTGCAAATTGAGCATGAGCATCTGGAAGCAATTGAGCATTAAACCTCAAAAGTGCATATCCACCCATTTTCAATAAGATGCCTGCCAAAAGCATGTGAACAGGAGCAGTTGCTTCTCCATGGGCATCTGGCAACCATGTGTGAAGTGGAACAATAGGTAACTTGACTCCAAAGGCTATTAACAAACCGGAATAACAAAGTAACTGAAAGCCCCTGCCGAAATTTTGCTCTGCCAAATGTGTATAACCAAAGTCAGGTGTCCCTCCTCCCTGAAAGAAGCCCATTGCAAGAGCTACCAAAAGAATAAATAAAGAACTACCTGCGGTGTAGATAATAAATTTAGTAGCAGCATATTGTCTTTTTTTTCCACCCCATATTGCAAGGAAAAGATAGACCGGAAACAATTCCAGTTCCCAAGCTAAGAAAAAAAGCAGCATATCTTGGACAGCAAAAACAGCTATTTGTCCACCATCCATTGCCAAAATCAAAAAGAAAAAAAGTTTAGGTTTATAACTAACTGGCCAAGCAGCCAAAACCGCTAAGGAGGTTATAAAACTTGTAAGCAATATCAAAGGCATTGATAAGCCATCAGCGCCCACAGACCAAGACAAGCCAAGGTCAGGGAGCCAACTCACTTTCTCATATAGTTGCAAGCCCTCATGTGAAGGTTCAAAACCTTGAAAGTAAGCACAAACTGTGATCAAAAAGGTTATTAATGAAATTATTAAGGCGAACCATCGAACCTCTTTCCCAGAACCTTTATCAGGAATAAAAGGAACGATTAAAGAACCAGCAATTGGGAACAATATAGAAAGACTAAGCCAAGGGAAATTGGCTGTAATCGTGTTAGAAGTGAGCATGGTTCCAAGGTTAAAAGTTGTATTAAGCACGAATTCCAAAACTTCAAAAATTTATCAACACCTTCGAAGTGTAGAAATCTTGAGAGTTATTGCATCGTCTAAATAGGGGATAAAACACACAGCTAAAAAAAGTATGTACCAACTAACCTCCGATCACTCCAAAAAGAGCGACTAAAGCAATTACTCCTCCAAAAACAATCAATGCATAAAACTGAGCTCTACCAGTCTCAAGATATTTAAGGCCTTCTCCACTTCCAAGTGTCAATAAACCAGTTAGGTTGACAACTCCATCAACGACCTTTGCATCAACTTCTAATACTTCTCTTGCAAGCTTTCTACTACCGTTTACAAAAATTTTCTCATTCAAATCATCTAAATACCATTTATTAACAAGAAAGGAGTTAATTTTGGGATATCTATTGGACAAGGTGCGGCCAAGATCAAGCCTTTTCAGGTAATAAGTTAAAACAGCTAACAAAATTCCTACTGAAGAAATTGATACTGAGGCAATTGCAAGTGGTAAAAATTCTCCCCAACTAAATTTCTCTGCTATTTCCATAGCTTCTTCAGGATCAAGTAAATTTGCAAAGATACTTCTCCAAGGAACACCAAGAAAACCAATAAAGACAGATGGAATTGCTAAGACTGCCAACGGTAATGTCATAGGCCATGAAGATTCATGTATGGATCCAGTTTCATGATCTTCATGCTCTTCATCTCTTTCTTTACCAGCAATAGAAAGTAAAGAAAGCTGCATTTCTTTGTCCTCCCCTCTGAATTCGCCCTCAAAAGTTAGAAAATAAAGCCTAAACATGTAAAAAGCTGTCATACCTGCAGTCAAAAAGCCAATAAACCAAAGAATTGGGAAACTATTAAAGGCTTGCCCAAGTATTTCATCTTTACTCCAAAACCCAGCAAGAGGTGGAATTCCACTAATCGCAATACAACCAACTAAAAAAGTAATAGCCGTAATAGGCATTTTCTTTCTAAGCCCGCCCATCAGACGCATATCCTGGGCAAGAATAGGTTCATGTCCAACAACCTCTTCCATAGCATGAATAACTGATCCTGATCCGAGAAATAGCATCGCTTTAAAAAAGGCATGTGTCACAAGGTGGAACATTCCAGCAACTGGAGCACCACAACCCATTGCGAGCATCATGTAACCAAGTTGAGAAACTGTGCTGTAAGCCAATCCCTTTTTTAAATCCATTTGCGTTAAAGCAATTGATGCGCCTAAAAAACAAGTAATAGTTCCAACTATTGCAATAACTAATCCTACAAATGGGAATTGACTATATAAAGGGTCCAGCCTTGCAACTAAAAAGACTCCAGCGGCAACCATGGTTGCCGCATGTATAAGAGCAGAGATAGGAGTAGGACCCTCCATAGCATCAGGCAACCAAACATGAAGAGGGAATTGTGCTGACTTTGCCATAGGTCCCATAAAGACAAGTAAGCAAAGAGTCAAAGCAGCCCATAAGGGAACATTGCCATTACTAACTGCTAGTGATAATCCTTCAGCTATTTCATGAAAGTCAAAACTTCCTGTTGCCCAAAAAAGACCAAGAATTCCAAGCAGCAATCCAAAGTCCCCTACACGATTAACGACAAAAGCCTTCTGGGCTGCGTGAGCAGCTCCATCTCTGTCATACCAAAAACCAACAAGCAAATATGAACACATGCCTACTAATTCCCAAAACACATATATTTCAAGCAGATTTGGACTAACTATTAGTCCAAGCATTGAACTACTAAATAACGCTAAATAAGTAAAAAAACGAACATAGCCAGGGTCATGAGCCATATAGCCATGGGAGTAAATCATTACCAAAAAAGCAATTGTCGTAACAAGTGCGAGCATTACCGCAGCTAGCGGATCAATGACATATCCCATTGGCAAGACAAATGAACCCGCATTTGCCCATATAAATAAATGTTCCACAGGGGGCGAACCTGATAATTGCTCAGCCAATACGGCATAACTGATAGCAGCAGAAGCGCCAACCGAAGTCAAAAGGATTATCGCAACGGGTTTTCTTGATCGATTGAAAACATCATTGAAACTAATCAACCCCAAACCAATCAAGACTGCTCCGCAAAGAGGCAGGAGTGGAATTAACCACGCAAATTCAGCAGCCGAATTCATCCAGCGAAAACATATTTATAAAAGCTTAGGCGGTTCTTCCAATCAATTCTGTTAAATCAAAAGAGATAAATGCCTCAGCCCCTGCAGAAATAAATCTATGAGACCACCAGAAAAAAAGCACAGCAATAAGAATTCCCATTTGAGAAGGTCTTAAAAATTCTTTTATCTGCAATTTTTGTCGTCCATCCAACACAGCAAGAAATGGGAAAACAGAGGTTTTTCTTTTTACCTCTTCAAATTTCTCTCCAAATTTATTCTTAAGTCTTCTATCTCCATGCCAAATTGCAAATAAATGATGTGCAATCAATCCTAAACAAGTGATCAATGTAAAACTTGTTCCTATCCAAAGAAAATGGGCAAAACACCAAATAATTTGTCCAATAGCCTGTGGATGGCGAGTTATTCTAATTATCCCTGAGGCATAAAGCCTAACTTGAGGTTTAAGAACAGCAGGGATCTCTAGCAGGTTATAAGTAGCGGGATATAAGAACAAAAAACTTATAGCACTTAGGATCCAAACGATCAGAATTAGTTCTGAAGAACTCTGGAAATTCCAAAACCTAATTCCATCGTAACGGTGTGAAATAAAATAACCGACTAAAATGACAGCAGATGGAATACTGACAAAGGCAAAAATCAATCTCCATGCTCTGGCCCCAATATAACTCTCTGCTTTAACTCTTAAAGCCGCACCACCACTATGAATCAATGCAAAGCCTAGCAAAAGCAAGATCATCACAAAACTTGAATGGTGAGTATTTGAAGAGAACATTAGCTTTGGAAAATCTTCTTGAAAAATTATTAGATCCTTACGGGATCAACAGTTAGAGGTGTTTCTTTACTAAATTTTATGTTTAATTCTGCAATGAAGGCCAGCTAAAATGGCTGAAATACCCTTCACTCTTGACCAACTTCGCATCCTCAAAGCAATTGTTGAGGAGGGAAGCTTTAAAAAAGCTGCAGACAGTCTTTTCGTAACACAGCCTGCAGTGAGTCTTCAAGTGCAAAATCTTGAAAAACAATTAGAAATTGCCATTTTTGATAGAGGAGGAAGAAAAGCTCAATTAACAGAAGCTGGAAAACTTCTATTGAATTATTGTGAAAGAATTTTAGGCCAATGCCAAGAGACCTGCAAAGCAATAGAGGACCTTAATAATCTTAAAGGAGGGTCTCTAATCGTTGGAGCAAGTCAAACAACAGGTACATATCTAATGCCAAGAATGATTGGACTTTTCCGACAAAAGTATCCAGATGTTGCAGTCCAACTTCAAGTTCACAGCACTCGAAGAACAGGGTGGAACGTTGCAAATGGGCATATTGATTTAGCAATTATTGGAGGTCAACTTCCAATTGAATTAAACGAATTACTAGAAGTAATTCCTTTTTCAACTGATGAATTAGCTCTAGTACTACCAATTAAGCATCCCTTAGCAAAGCTAAAAGAGTTATCTAAAAAAGATTTATACCGATTAGGTTTTGTAACCTTGGACACCCAGTCAACAACCCGAAAAGTTTTAGACCAACTTCTATCTTCATCAGGACTAGAAGTTTCAAGACTTCGAATCGAAATGGAATTAAATTCTCTGGAAGCTATTAAAAATGCCGTTCAATCAGGCTTAGGAGCTGCGTTCCTTCCAGTAGTATCAATTGAAAGAGAACTTGTAGCTGGAACAATTCATAAACCACTGGTTGTAGATTTAGAAGTAAAAAGGGAACTAAAAGTTATTACAAATCCAAGTAGATACTCTTCAAGAGCCTCAGAAGCATTTACTGATGACATTTTACCTTTATTTGCTAGTTCCTTATCACCTTTAAGAACTAAAAAAGTTAAAACTGAATAGCTTCCTGGCTCACTCCAGTTGCATCTTCTTCAGCACCTTTAATTATAAATTTATTTTCATTCACATCTGCTTGATAGACGCATCTAACACTAGGACTATCACGAATAGAACCGATGTAAGCAAATGTATTCATACGCTGCTTACATTCTCTAACATCTTCATTTGTAATAGCTCCTTGTTTTTGTAACACAGTCCAATTCTCCCTTCTAATAACACATCCCGGCTGTAGAGCTGGTTGTGTGACAAAGCTAGTTGAGGGATTCAAAGTGGTATACATTTCAACATCAATTACGAAAGCACTTGCCCCCCATTGTCTACAAAATTCTGGATCTGGAACTGCCATATCCAACTGTTGCTGACTTGCAATATTTCCCTTACCTCCTTGTGTTGTACTCGTAATAGCACTTCCTATGCCAACACCCAGGACCAAGACACCTGCCAATACAGAAATTGATTGAGAATTAATTTTTATCCCTCCCCCTCCACCAGGGGGACCTGAAGAATTAAATCTATTCTCTCTAGGTGGATAATTCTCTTTAAAATTAGAATTCCTTCTAGAAGAATCAAATCTATTATCTTCTTTCCTTCTCGCTAGGTTAGATCTACGACGAGAAGATGGACGCCGATTAGATGGACCCTGAGTCATAATAATTCTGGAGTTCGTGGCAATCCCATGGAATAATTCATTACTCGACTATCAGGATTATAAATAAGATCACCCTTTTGAAGCAGCTTTCGAATGAAGTCCTCAAGAGTAGAGCCGATTTTTCGTAAAGTGTAATCACTTAATTCTTTATTAACCTGTTGATCAACTAGCTCTTTGAATAAAGCTTGCACATTTTCAATAGATTGATCACTCCATATAAATTCATTGTCAGGATCAAGATCCAAGGTTAAATGTCCAGAATCTAATACCAAATCATTATTTTCCAGGACAGCAGTGAATATTCGAACATGACGCGTAGTGCACTTGAGGATGGTATCGCTCATGAATTAAAACCAACAATCCGAAATTTATACTGCAAATTTAACGTTTCTAGTCCTTGTTGGGTCTCTCTACTAATTAAAGTTGTTAAACAACCTTTTTAAAAGTATGCGAGTTGCGATTGCTGGAGCTGGACTTGCAGGTCTCTCATGTGCCAAATATCTAGCCGATGCAGGGCATACACCATTCTTGTATGAAGCCAGAAACGTATTGGGTGGAAAAGTAGCAGCCTGGAAAGATGAAGATGGCGATTGGTATGAAACTGGATTACATATCTTTTTTGGAGCATACCCAAACATGCTTCAACTTTTTAAAGAATTGGGAATTGAGGACCGACTTCAATGGAAAAGTCATTCAATGATTTTCAACCAACCCGAAGATCCAGGAAAATATAGTCGTTTTGATTTTCCTGATCTACCAGCTCCTGTAAACGGTGTCGCAGCAATTTTAAGTAATAATGACATGCTTACTTGGCAAGAAAAAATTTCTTTTGGTTTAGGCTTAATCCCTGCAATGTTACGTGGGCAAAAATATGTGGAAGATTGCGACAAATATTCTTGGACTGAATGGCTAAAAAAACAAAATATTCCAGAAAGAGTCAATGATGAAGTTTTTATAGCTATGAGTAAGGCTCTTAATTTCATTGGTCCTGATGAAATATCTTCGACTGTTTTATTAACTGCCTTAAATCGCTTCTTACAAGAAAAAAATGGTTCAAAGATGGCTTTCCTAGATGGAGCTCCTCCAGAAAGACTTTGCCAGCCGATTGTGGATCATATAAAAGCTGCAGGGGGCGATGTTTTCTTAAATAGTCCTTTAAGAAAAATCAACCTCAAGAGTGATGGAAGTGTTGAGAATTTCTTAATAGGAAGCGCAAAAGAACCTGATGGCAAAAGAATAGAAGCAGATGCATACGTAAGTGCAATGCCAGTTGATATATTTAAAACAATTGTGCCAACAGAGTGGTCCTCTAAAAATATCTTTAAGAAACTAGATGGTCTTAAAGGCGTCCCAGTTATTAACATACATCTTTGGTTTGATAGAAAACTTACAAGTATTGATCATCTGCTTTTTAGTCGATCCCCTTTATTAAGTGTTTATGCAGATATGAGTATCACTTGTAAAGAATATGAAGACCCAAATCGATCAATGCTTGAATTAGTTTTTGCACCTGCAAAAGACTGGATTACCCGTAAAGATGAAGAAATAATTGATGCAACAATGCAAGAATTAACTAAACTTTTCCCTAGTCACTTCTCAGGTGGCAATCAGGCAAAATTACGGAAATATAAAGTAGTCAAAACTGCACAATCAGTTTATAAAGCTGTCCCGGGATGCCAAGATCTTAGGCCAAGCCAAAAAACACCCATTAATAATTTTTTCCTAACTGGTGATTACACAATGCAAAAATATCTAGCCTCTATGGAAGGTGCTGTATTAAGCGGAAAGCTTTGCGCAGAGACAATACAAAATTCCACTGAAATAATGTCATCTAAGTCGTAATGTATGACAGACACTTTTTAGTACTGCAAAAGTTCAAACAATTGCGGTCTATAAAACTTTCTAACTTTTAATTTTGTCTCAGCCTTCTGTGAATTTAGAAGATGCCTACGAGGCTTGTAGAAAAGAAACTGCCTTATGGGCCAAGACTTTCTATCTTGGAACAATGCTGTTGCCTCCTTCAAAACGTAAAGCCATTTGGGCTATTTATGTTTGGTGCCGGCGAACCGATGAACTAATGGACAGCAGTGAAGCCCAACAAAAATCTAAAAATGAATTATCTGATCGCTTAAATCTATGGGAGAACAAAACAAAAAAAGTATTTGAAGGTAATGCTCAAGATGATCTTGATGCAGTGTTATTAGACACACTTAACAAATTCCCTCAATCAATTCAACCATATCTAGATATGATTGAAGGCCAAAGAATGGATTTGGATACAACAAGATACTCAACATTTAAGGAGTTGGAACTTTACTGCTATCGAGTAGCAGGAACAGTTGGTCTAATGACTCAAGGAGTAATTGGTATTGATAAAGCATATACATTTAATCCTAAAAAATTAACTCCAGACACTTCAAAAGCTGCAATTGCTTTAGGAATAGCCAATCAATTAACAAATATCCTTAGAGATGTGGGTGAAGATCGTGGCAGAGGTCGAATATATATTCCTCAAGAAGATTTAAAGAATTTTGGATATACCGAGGAAGATCTCATGGCAGGAAAAATAAATGAAAACTGGAAAGCATTAATGTCATTTCAATTGACTAGAGCCAGAGAATGGTTCCAAAAGTCAGAGGAAGGTATTAAATGGCTTTCAATAGACGCGAGATGGCCAATATGGACTTCTTTAAGACTCTATAGAGGAATACTTAACTCCATTGAAAACCTAGACTACGATGTTTTCAATAATCGTGCATATGTCAAAACTTGGGTAAAGGCGATTAATCTTCCTGTTTCTTACTTATTAACTATTAACGATGAAAAATATAAGTTAGGCGAATTATTTAAGTAAAGAATTTATACAGGAGTTTTTTGATCAGCTAAAAGATCTTTCAACTTAGACAGTTCACCTGCCCAGCGAGGGTCTGGAGCTTCTTTAATCGGAGCATCACTATGTACAATTTTCTTAACATCTTTACGATTAGAAGCCTGAGAATTTGCATTAGAAGAACCGCCTCCTCTTCTAGATCCACCCGAATTGGAATCTTTACGTTCAGAACGTTCAACCCTTAATTTATTGCCCTCAAAATCTTGGCCATTTAATTTTTCGATAATTTCATTCGCAACTTTTTCATCTTTAACATTTGCAAAACCAAATCCCCTACAAGCTTTAGTCTCTCTATCGAAAACAGCTTTAAACTTGATGCCATCTCCTATAGAAGTAAGTAGTGCTTCAAGTTCTTTGACTTTGAAATTCTGCGGCAAATTGCCGATGTAAAGACGAACGCTCATGTAAATGAAAGGGGATAAAAAGTAAACGGCATACGGCCGGAATAAGTTGAAAGTAATTATATTTAAGTGTAGTTAATCACAGAAAGGGGGGATTCTGTAGGGTCCAGTTTCTAGCAACCTCAAAAGCGTCCTCATTTGTAGACACTCGACCAAAAGCTTTTTCCTTTGCAAGGTGCCTCATAAGATCCCCCAAGAGCGGTCCTGGGGAGATCCCTAAAGCCTTTTGGAGGTAACCGCCGTCCAAGGGAGAACGAGGGTAAAAAAGAGGATCTGAGATATCTTTCCAGCGTTTTAACCATTCATCTGCATAATTAGATTTCAGAAAGAACATAAAAGAAGGTATATCTTCGAGCAAATCAAGATGAAGTTGGAATCTTTCATCCTCTGAGAAATCCTCCAAGCCAATTTTATTAATTTTACAAACCCAAAATCTAAGTTTCCTGCAACGTTTAATTTGACTTTTGCTAAAATTCAAATTTTCTAAACCTTGATCACTCAACAAACAAATCAATCTTGCTAAAGGTTTCCCAATAGATAACTCTTGAGGAAAATTATTTATTCCATCATCCTGTAAACCTATTGGCATGAAAAGCCTTTCTTTTACTTGCCATTCTTTAAGCAACTGGAGTTCCACAAAGGTTGTCCAAACTGATTTACCCCACTTTGAATGAATTATTTTTAAAATCTCAGTTTTTATCCTCTCAGGAGAAACAGTATTTAATGCACTTGAGTTGATCTTTAAAAAATTTCTAGTTTCTTTTTCTAAGCAAAAATTCAATTCACACATTAAACGAAAACCACGCAAAATCCTTAGAGGGTCATCAATTAAATTCTTCTCACTAATTGCAACAATTGCGTGATTCATTAAATCATCTAAACCACCAGTCGGATCAACTAATTTGGGCTCTTCTCCAAGCTTTAAAGCAATTGCATTAATTCTGAAATCACGCCTCCATAAATCATCTTCAAGTGTTGATCCAATTTGCCCAGCGAAATCAAGTGTCCATCCATTAACGACTAAACGAGCGATGTCTCTTCCTTCATCAAGATTAATAAAAGTACCTTTAACTTTCAGAGATAAATATTTAGTCAATTGAATTGCATTAACAGGGACAACAAAATCCAAATCAGGAAATTGATTCAACCGATTTAAGAGCCCATCTCTTACAGAACCTCCAACAAGTGCACTACCTGGCGGTAAATCAGCTATTCTGATAGGCCAACACTTCGGATTCAAAGTTTTCCAAAGTTTTTTTGATAGAAATGTCTTATTACTGCTCAAAACTATTAATAGAGAATTGGTAAATATCTATGTGCATCTGTGTAAATTGTTCCTGGGTAGATCGATGCAAGACCTATTACGCTGTCGAGGAACAACATGGTGTTGAACACATTGCTCCAAAACCAGACTTTCAAGGAAATAATCCAAAAATTCATATAAATATTTTGGAAATGCCAAACCATGAAATAGGAATTGAATGGGATGTAAGAAGTTGCGAAAGTTTTCAAAATGATCAAGGGAAATGGAGCAGGCTTCGTCCAGGGGAAGTAATTCCTACATGACAATCATAAATAATTCATCTCAAATTTTTCATAATTCACCATCACAGTATTTACTAGCTTTACATAGTTGTTCAGAAACTTTTGGAATTGCACTTAAAAATATAAATAATCCTGACACAAGTGGACAAAGTAAAACATTTAAACTTGGTCGTTCTTTATCAAATAAGTTATTTACTTGTATCGAGACAATATTACCAAAAGAAGATTGGAAAGAAATTGCTCGAATTTCTGTAGCGACAGGGCCAGGAGGTTTTACAACAACCAGGTTGAGCCTTGCAATGGCTCGGGCTATGTCTCAGCAGATAGGTTGTTCTTTAGACTCAATAAGTTCATTTCACTTAATGGCATCAAGGCTTCATAAAGCTCTTAAAAATGAAGACAAATATGAACCTTTTTGGATAAAAAACCTATTGCCAAGAAGAGGAATTGTCGCTGGCAAATATAAACTAGATAATATTAAAAATAAATCAAATACTGGGGATTTTATAGAAATTACGCCTCCTAAACTATTTAAAACCAATATCTGCCTGAGTCCATCTGTTGATGCTAGAGATAATGTAAAGGAAGATATTATTAAACTTTTGGATCTTTCTTATTCTTCACATCTATCAGCAGTTAATAATAGTTGGAAAAAAGTTTTACCCATTTATCCAACCTCTCCAGTCGAATAATAAAATCCCCTATTTTTAGTAAACATATCTTGTCTTTAGTAGAGTGAAATATAGATCTAATTTCACTCAACTATTTATTAATCCTTTTTCTAACATTGAATTTATAACTGATTGAATTTCATTGGTAGTTGCTAATAAACTTTCTCTTTTCTTACTTGAAGGAGGGCTGATTAATTTACCAACTCTCAAATGAATAGGTACTAATCTTAGAAATCTTGAACCTTTTGGAAACGCTCGATGGCTATTAACTATTGCGACTGGAAGGATAGGACATCCAGTCCTGGCCGATAAAAGTGCCGCTCCTGCCTTTGGATCATTGACTCTTCCATTTTCTTGCCTAGTCCCGTCCAAAAAAACTCCAGTAGCCCAGCCTTGAGTCAAGCGATTGGAAGCTGTTCTAATTGCCTCTCTATCTCCAGAACCTCTGCTGACAGGGTAAGCTCCGCAAGCAGAAATCACTGAGGACAATATTGGTATTTTAAATAATTCTGCTTTAGCCATGAAAGCTACCGGTCGTCTTAATGCATGACCAAGAATCGGTGGGTCAAGATGAGAACCATGATTAGAGACCACTACGACTCCACCTGTTTTTGGTAAATTTGAAATCCCTATAATTTTCCCTCTAAATACAATTCGAAAAATAGGGAAAGCAAACAAGTAACTTACAGACGCATAAACCAAGCTTTGACGAGGATAAGTGATGTTTTTTAACGCCCCAGACTCAGGAATTAATCCCCTCAAAATCAATACCCCAAATCAATTGCAGTAGAAATTTGATGAATCAAAACGCCCTTCATAGCTCTTTTAGCCAATCCGCCAAGAACATTTCCAGGTCCAATCTCAATCATTGATGTTATTCCTTCATTTTGCATGACCTGCATAATCTCTCGCCAGCGAACACCCGTTATCATTTGTCTTTTTAATCGGTCCTTCAACAGATCACTGTTCAAAGTTGGAGTTGGTTCAACATTACTTAAAACAGGAATTTTAGCTGCTTTAAACGTTATTTGATCAAGTTCTGCTGCAAAAGATTGTGATGCTTGAGTCATAAAATCAGAATGAAATGCACCAGAGACTGGTAGAGGAATAGCTCTTTTACACTTCAAATCATTTGCCACTTTTTGAACTGCTTCAGGAGAGCCAGATAAGACAACTTGTGAGTCACTATTATCGTTAGCTATTTGAGCACCCTCAGTTTCGTTTATTAAATCTTCCAATTGATTTCTATCAAAACCTAAAACTGCAATCATTGCTCCGCCCCCTGCAGAAGCCATAAGTTCAGATCTTTTTTTTAATAACGATAAAGCAGTTTCTGCATCTAAAACTTCAGCAGCATAAAGAGCAACTATTTCACCAAGACTATGACCTGCAAGCATTGCAGCCTCCCTTCCTTGCCTTTTCAAATCATCAACCAAAAGGGATTCAACCACAAACATTGCAGGTTGAGTATTTCTAGTATCGTTTAAATTAAATATTTCTTCTTGAGAAACTTCGCTTGCGCTACAGACCTTAAAAAGATCCCTGCCAAGAATCTGAGAAGCCAAATCAAATCTCTCTCTTGCTCCAGGTAACTCAAGTAATGAATCAGCCATACCTAATTTTTGAGAACCTTGTCCAGGAAAGACCCAGGCAATAGACATAATTCAAATAATCAATATTTAGACAGACTAATAGGAACCATGCCAATAAAACAAAGCAGCCCCCCAACTCAAACCAGCACCAAAACCACTACTAGCTATTAGATCGCCAGATTTAACTCTTCCATCTCTTACTGCTTCATCAAGCATCAGAGGTATGGTGGCTGCTGAAGTATTCCCATAATTCTTAAGATTTGCAAGTACCTTATCCGAAGGTATTGAAAATCTAGCAGCGACTGCATCAAGAATTCTTTGATTTGCTTGATGTAGAAGAAGCCAATCCAAGCTTGCGTAATGAATTTGATATTTTTCTAAAAGTTCTTCAAGAATCAAAGGAACTTCTCTAACAGCAAATTTATAAACCTCTTTTCCTTCCATTTTTATGGGAGAAAAACCACCCTTTTGATATTTATTTCCATCCACTAAATCCAAAAAATTATTTGATTGTGAAAGATTCAAACAATTTCCTCTGGAACCATCTGATTTCAAACTAAAACCTATTAAACCTTTATCCTCTTGAGAAGTCTCCATCGCCAACGCACCAGCTCCATCACCAAACAAAACACAAGTTTTTCTATCATCCCAATCAACCCATTTTGATAATTGATCTGCTCCAATAACAATTACTCTTTTCATGGAACCGGATATTAAATATTGGGCTGCAGTTACTAACGAAAATAAAAAACCACTACATGCAGCAGTTAAATCAAAAGCTACGGCATTTGTTGCTCCAATCTTTGCCTGGATTTGAGGAGCTGATCCAAAAAGATCCTCTGGAGTAGATGTTGCAAGAATTATTAGGTCAATAGTTTTTACATCCCATTTAGCCATATTAACTGCACCTAAAGCTGCTTCTGCAGCCAAATCAATCAAGGATTCATTAGTCCCGATAACTCGTCTTTGACTAATACCTGTTCGGCTTTGAATCCAATCATTATTGGTAGCTACTCTTTGACCAAGTTGATCATTCCCAATGATCTGTTTTGGAGTGGCACTTCCGCACCCTACAAAAGAAACTCCTGAATGGTTTGTAGAATTGCTAGTCAAATCTAAAAAGTACCCACATTGCAATAGTCAATCACATGCTATGACCGTTCAATTTAAACCTTTAAGTCTTTAGGTTGATTTAAATTAGCTAAATCTTCCATCACTCCATGACTTGCAGCCGAATGAGCAACTCTTAAGGCACTTAAAACAGATAAAGCCTTACTACCTCCATGACCAATAACGCAAATACCATTAATTCCAAGTAACAGAGCGCCTCCATGTTCAGCATGATCAAGACGTTTCTTAATGCGTTTCAAATTATTTCGCAAAAAGGCTGACCCCACTTTCCCTCTTCTACCTCTAGGTAATTCCGCCCTTAAAACACCTAAAAGTACACTGCCTACTGATTCTAAAAACTTCAACAAAATATTTCCTGTAAAACCATCACAAACAACAACATCAAATTCTCCTGATAAAACATCCCTCCCCTCACAATTGCCTGCAAAATTAAAACGGTTTTCCTCATCTAAAAGCTGATAAGCCGCAAGGCAAAGATCATTGCCTTTACAAGACTCTTCACCTATGTTCAATAGTCCAATTCTTGGATTTTCTACCTGAAGTACATCTCTACAATAAATATTTCCAAGAAGAGCAAATTGATGAAGGTAGGTTGGTTTGCAATCCATATTTGCTCCTACATCAAGAACTAAAACAGGTTGACCAGGGTCCTTTGTAGGAAACAATGCACCAATTGCAGGTCTATCGATACCATTTAAACGACCTAACTTGAAAATCGCTGCAGCCATTAAAGCCCCTGAATTCCCAGCAGAATAAACAGCCAAGGCTTTGCCTTCTTTAACCAACTTCATCGCGATGTTTATACTTGCATCCCTTTTCTTTCTAACCGCAGTAGCTTCTTCATCCATACCAACCGAAGGCCCACTGGGAATTAATTCAAAATTCCCAGAATCTATAGCTTCGTTAAGAGGTTCTTCTAAACCAGACTCAACAGCTGCTTGTTTTACTTTCTCTATTTCACCCACAAATTTAATGCGAAGTGGTAGTAGTGATAAAGATTTCAAACAGCCATCAAGTATTGAACCAGGAGCGTGATCTCCTCCCATTCCATCAACAGCAACCCATACTCGATCAGAATCTTTAATGGTTGTTTCTTCTTTACCATTTGCTCCTTGCAATCTTAGTAAAGGATCAAAAACAAAAGGCTGAAGTGTACTCCTGGCAATGGAGCCAGCACTAGTAACAACTGAGCCAGCACTAGTAACAACTGAACCAGCAACATTTCCAGCCGCTGTGGCAGAACTTGCAGCAGTATCAACAAGGGTTGTTACTGCTGCATTGCGACGATACCAAATAACTAATCGCCTTATTGCCTTAGAACGACTAGCTTTGTTTGAAGAGTCTTTTTCCACTTAATCTATGAATCCGTCGGGAATCATGGAATCAACAATTCTCTGAAAAAGATAACCAGTTCCTCTAGCCGTAAGTATTAATTCTGGATTAGCAGGATCATCTTCAAGCTTGGATCTAAGTCTTGATATATGAACATCTACAACTCTCGTATCAACATGCCTTTCAGGCGTATAACCCCATACTTCTTTAAGAATTTCACCCCTACTAAAAGGTTCACCTGAACGGCTTACAAGTAATTCTAAAAGACTAAATTCCATTCCAGTTAAACGAATACGTTCATCGTTTCTATATACCTGGCGTTTATTTGTATCAATCTTCAAATTCATAACTGCGATAACCCCGGAATTTGGTAATCCAGCTATTTGTTCTTTTTCGACTCGTCGCAAGACACATCTAATTCTTGCTTCTAGCTCTTTAGGACTAAATGGCTTAACAACATAATCATCTGCACCAAGCTCTAAGCCAGTAATCCTATCCGCAACATCTCCCAATGCTGTCAACATAACTATTGGAACGTCTGATTCTTTCCTTAACTCTTGACACACTCCATATCCATCCAATTTGGGCATCATGACATCAAGAACGACTAGATCAGGCTCACAATTTCTAAAAAGGTCTAAAGCCTCATTACCATTACAAGCTGTGACTACTTGATAGCCAATCATTGATAGTCGAGTTTCTAGGATCCTCCTGATACTGGCCTCATCATCAGCCACGAGGATCGTTTCCTTTGAAGGACTAGTAGTGGCCGTCATTTGTTCTGTAGCATTGGCGGCTATAAGAAGATCTTAATTGAAAACAACCCAACTTTCACGATAGCTTCTATATCGAAATTATAGCCAACTTCACTCTCTCAACTAAGTGTCTCGTTCTATTTCCATCTATGTCTGTCAAAATTGTGGTGCTCAAACACGGCAATTTTTTGGTCGCTGCAACAGTTGTGGAGAATGGAATTCGATTATAGAAGAAAAAATTAGTCGAGAATCCGATAAATCTTCTTTCACAAAGATTAATTCTCCTACCGAAAAAATCCCCTATCGATCTGAATTGATAGGTCATAAAAAAAAATATCAGATAGAACGTATATCCAGTGGTTTCAAGGAATTTGACAGAGTTCTTGGGGGAGGGTTAGTCCCTGGATCACTAGTATTAATTGGAGGGGACCCAGGAATAGGTAAAAGTACTCTTATATTGCAAAGCGCGACTTCAATGGCTCATGAAAGATCAGTGCTTTATGTCGCAGCCGAAGAGTCGGCCGAACAAGTAAGACTCAGGTGGGATCGAATAGAAGAAGCTGATTCCAATCTTCATTTACTGGCAGAGACAGATTTAGAGATGGTTATAAAAGAACTTGACTCCTTAAAACCAAATGTTGCAATTATTGACAGCATTCAAGCTTTGCATGATCCCAACCTTTCCAGCGCACCTGGGTCAGTCGCTCAAGTTCGAGAATGCTCTTCTTCATTACAGCGAATAGCTAAAAAACAAAACACAGCTCTTTTCATTATTGGGCATGTAACAAAAGATGGAATGCTAGCTGGACCTAAAGTTTTGGAGCATCTTGTTGATGCTGTTCTCACATTTGAAGGAGATAGATTTGCCTCTCATAGATTACTTAGGGGAATCAAAAATCGATTTGGTGCAACTTGTGAACTTGGTGTTTTTGACATGCAAGCAGAAGGATTATCTGAAGTATCAAATCCCAGCGAGTTATTTTTAAGTAAAACTTCTGCTCCTGGAATTTCAACTATTGTGACTTGTGAAGGGACAAGACCTTTAGCTATAGATTTACAGGCACTTTTAAATCCCACTAGCTATGCCAGTCCTAGAAGAACTGCAACTGGTGTAGAAATTAATAGGCTTCATCAAATCTTGGCAGTTTTAGAAAAACATATGAATTTAGCTCTTTCAAGATATGATTGTTATATAGCAGTAGCAGGTGGCCTAGAAGTAGAAGAACCAGGAGCAGACCTTGGTATAGCAGCGGCAATAGTTTCTAGTTTTAAAAATATTAATCTACAAGAGGGCATAGTTTTTATTGGAGAAATAGGTCTAGGTGGTCAATTAAGATTAGCTAGACAAATGCAACAACGAATTAATGAGGCAAAAAGACTCGGCTTTCGAAAATTGATCCTTCCTGAAGGAATCAATACAAATATATTCGAAGTAGATAATGATTTTCAAATAATAAAAGCTTCTAATATCAATCAGGCTCTAATTCATGCTTTTAAACAATAAATAAAAACTCTTTTAGTTATAAATAAACATCAATATTACCCCTTCCAGTAGTTTTGAGCCAGTTTTCTATATCCAAATACCCTCCAGGGTATAAGCGTACAGCTTGACTCCACACCTCAGCTGCCATATCAAACCAAATATCTCCTTCGTCCTCGCTTCCTTTTCGTTGGGCCATTCTACCTCGTTTCTCATAAATCAATCCCATGTTTTTCAGGCAAGAAGGTTGCTTTGGATTTTGGTCTAAGGCTTTTTTATATGTTTCCAACGCCCGCTCTTCATCACCATTGCTCATATAAATGATTGCCATATTTTTCAATGTCTCGCCTCGATCCACTTGATTATCTTCGAGCTTTAAGCTTTCTTCATAATATTCAAGAGCCTCAGAGTAATCTCCATCATTTTGAGCCGCTAAGCCTTGTCGATAATAAAGATAGGCTTCTTTTTCCTTAGAAGCAATAGGCATCACTTTGACAATCCCTTCAGCCATCTTGGTAAAAGCCTTATCAAGAAAATTGTCTTTGTTTTGACTACGAGGCACGATTTAAGCAATTCCAAAAGCTATATTTCTATCCTGGCTAAAACTAATGAAAATGGGGAATATTCTTTAAATAATTCTTTTATATTGATCCTTATGCAAATGCAAAATGGTTTTTATTTATTACCTTTAGATTAAGTATCGAATTTTTGTTTTACCTTGAGCAAGCACTCAATTGCCAAAAAGAAAAATTCAGTTCTACTAGATGTAGATGGAATGAAGTGCGGAAGCTGTGTACAAGCAGTGGAGAAGATACTGACTAATGATCCAAATGTAGAAAATGCTAGCGTTAACTTAGTAACCAAAACAGCTCTTGTAGAACTTTATGAACCTGAAAGGTCCTTAGAGGGGCTGATAAATATCCTTACATCCAAAGGATTTCCTTCAAAGTCAAAACAATATAAAACCTCCTCAATCAAAATCAAATCAGAACTTAGTGCAAATACAAACTGGTGGAATCAATGGCGAGAATTGATCATTGCTATATCTTTGTTGATCTTATCGGTACTTGGTCATTTAGTTGAAAGTCAAAAGATCTCACTTCCAATTTTAGGAACGTTACCTTTTCATGCATCTCTAGCAACTTTTTCATTAATTGGACCAGGTAGATCAATCCTAAAAAAAGGATTAAAAGCCGCTATCTCCTTAACCCCTACTATGGATACTTTGGTAGGGCTTGGTGTTACTAGTGCTTACCTTGCAAGTCTTGTTGCATTAATTTGGCCTCAAGTTGGATGGCCTTGTTTTTTCAACGAACCAGTCATGTTACTTGGGTTTGTTTTATTAGGACGTTTTTTAGAAGAACGTGCTCGTATTAAAACAGGAGCCGCTTTAAAAGAATTAGCAGAATTACAACCCGATACAGCAAGATTAATTATAGGAAACAATGAAACTCGTGAAATAAGAGTAGGTGCATTAAGACCAGGGGAAAAAATCCAATTATTAGCTGGGGATAGAATCCCTGTGGATGGTGTAGTTATTAGTGGAAATTCAGCCATAGATATTTCTAGCCTGACCGGTGAATCCCTACCATTAAATGCCTCGCCAGGAATTGAGATCCCATCAGGAAGTCTAAATTTAGAGGCCACTATTATTTTAGAAGTGAGAAATATCGGCTCTGAAACTGCACTGGCAAGAATTATAGGTTTAGTTGAAGAAGCGCAAGCAAGAAAAGCACCCATTCAAAGCTTAGCCGACAAAGTAGCAGGTGGATTCTGTTACGGAGTTACTACTCTTGCAGTAACTACGTTTCTTTTTTGGTGGAAAATTGGAACCAAGATTTGGCCACAAGTTTTAGAAGTTTCTAATCAAGGGTTTATGCAAAGTCATCAGTTGCATGAACATTTTGTTAATACAACTCAAACACCAATAGGTCTTGCATTTCAACTTGCAATAGCTGTTTTAGTTGTTGCCTGTCCATGCGCATTAGGCCTTGCAACACCAACAGTCATAACCGTTGCTTCTGGAGAAGCTGCGAAGAAAGGTTGGCTATTTAAAGGAGGTGATGTCATCGAAACAGCTTCCAAAATCAATCAAATTGTTTTTGATAAAACAGGTACTTTGACTATAGGAAGACCTATGGTGATGGGATCTTGGCAGAAAAAAGATATAAATAAAATGCTCCATTTGGCTGCAAGCTTAGAACAAAACAGTCGCCATCCACTCGCTCATGCCATTGTTCAAGAAGCACTTCAAAAAGATATTGAATTATCAAAACCTTTAACATCTACTACTTTTCCAGGGAAAGGCTTAGCTGGAGAGATTGAAGGAACTAACGGAATAATAAGAGTGGGTACTCCCGAATGGATTCAAAGCGAAGGAATCGAATGGAATAAAGTCAATCAAGAAAACTTCAATAATTCAAAGACAAAGTCTCAATCTGTAGTGGCAATATCTTTAGAAAAAAACTTATTGGGCTTTTTACTCATTGACGACAAAGTTCGTAAAGATGCTGCTCTGGCACTTAAAAGGTTAAGGGCAAAAGGACTTGCATTAAGCTTATGCAGTGGTGATAGAGATTCGGCAGTTAAAACATTAGGAACACAATTGGGCTTCAATGAGAACCAAATTGAATGGCAAATGTTACCTATAGATAAATTAAACAAATTAAATTCATTAAAAGAAAAAGGCTTAGTTGCAATGGTTGGAGATGGAATTAATGATGCTCCCGCACTTGCTGCATCAGACTTAGGAATCGCTATTGGAACAGGAACTCAAATAGCTCAAGATTCTGCAGATCTTGTTTTGCTTGGAGACAACTTAGAGTCATTGCCAAATTCATTAAATTTAGCCAAAAAGGCCATGATCAAAGTACAACAAAATCTTGCATGGGCTTTTGGGTATAACTTAATTGCTCTACCAATTGCAGCAGGTTTACTTTTACCAACTTTTGGGTTATTACTTTCTCCACCTATAGCAGCTTTACTGATGGCCTTAAGCTCCATAACTGTAGTAATGAATGCTTTATCATTAAAATCACAATGAAAGGGAAGTTTATTGTTTTTGAGGGTATTGATGGATGTGGTAAAACCACTCAAATCAATCAATTAGCAGAATGGTTGAAAAATGTAGATTTAATCCCTAAGAAAAATAAGTTAGTTATTACAAGAGAACCAGGCGGAACCAAATTAGGTCAGTCATTAAGATCATTGCTTCTAGAAACCTCACAAGAAAATATTCCTAAACCAATCACTGAATTATTACTTTATGCAGCTGATCGGGCCCAACATATCCATCAAGTAATCCAACCTTCTTTGAAGAAAGGTGACTGGGTCATAAGTGATAGATATAGTGGCTCAACTGTTGCTTATCAAGGGTATGGGAGACAATTAGATATGAAATTAATCTCAGATCTAGAAAAGATTGCCACAAATGGACTTCTTCCAGATATCACATTTCTATTAGATATAACTGTTGATGAAAGTATTAAGAGAAGAATTGAAATGACAGATGATCGAATAGAAAAAGAAGGGGGAAAATTTCTAGAAAAGGTTTCTGCAGGGTTTAAAGAATTATCTAAAAAAAGAAAATGGAAAAGATTATCTGCAACTAGATCTAGGCAAGATGTTGCATGTGAAATTCAAACAGAAATCATAAAAGCATTCAAAGAAGAAATAGACTTATAGAAATCAATTTATATGCCGCACATTGATTATTTCAGAAACATAATTGGTCAAGATTTAGCAATTCAGATTTTAAAGTCTGCAGTTTCTAAAAAACAATTAGCTCCTGCCTATCTTTTCTCAGGAGCAGAAGGAGTAGGACGAAAGAAAACTGCAAAAGAATTTATAGAAATACTAATTAATTCAAAGAGTTCAAGAGAAGACATAAGAAGGAAAATAGAAACTTTAAATCATCCAGATCTAATATGGGTCGAGCCTTCATATAAATATCAAGGCTCTGAAATCTCTAAAAGTCAAGCTAAATTAGACAATATCATCACAAAAGCGCCTCCACAAATCCGTCTAAATCAAATAAAAAAAATAATAGAATTTCTAGGAAGAAAGCCACTTGAAGCAACAAAGGGAATAGTGATAATTGAAGATATTGAAACAATGAATGAATCTGCTTCCAATGCATTATTAAAAACGCTTGAGGAACCCAAGGAAGGATTGTTCATCCTTATTACTAGTAGGCTTGATCAACTATTACCTACCATACGCTCACGCTGCCAGCTCATTCCCTTTAAAAGATTAAATGATGCTCAAGTAAAGAAAATTATTAATGAATTTAATGATATAAAAGATATTTCTAAGATGAAAAATCAAAATTTCTCAGAGTTAATAGATTTTGCAAATGGCTCGCCTGGCTTATATATTGAAAACTTTAAATATTGGATAAATATACCCTCTTCTATTAAAGATCAACTTAATCATAAATTGACTGATCATATAGAAGCATTGAAACTTGCCAAAGAAATTACTCAAGAATTAAGTATCGAAGAACAATTATGGCTGATTAACTTCCAACAAAATGTTATTTGGAAGAAAAATTATGATAAGAATGCCGTGAGAAATCTTGATGAATTAAGGAAACACATCATTTCATTTGTTCAGCCAAGACTTGCTTGGGAAATAGCCCTATTAAATATCAACTTTAAATCATTAAACTGAAACTCGTTCCTCTGTATTTTGGATGACAGACTTAGCTTCTATTTTTTGCGTTATTAAAGGTTTCATCTCATCCATTTCGTCTGCGTTAGGAAGTTCCAAACAATAACCAGCGCCATAAACAGTTTTAATAAATCTTGGTTTACGTGGTTCTGGCTCAAGCTTTGTTCTCAAATGTCTAACATGAACTCGTATGGTTTCAATATCATCATCAGGCTCATAGCCCCAAACTTCTTTCAGTATTAGAGAAGGAGCAACTGTCTGCCCATGTCTTTGCAACAAACAATGCAGTAATTCAAACTCAAGATGAGTCAGGCGTACTGCAAAATCAAACCATATCGCCTCAAATCTTTCAGGCACAAGTGTTAGAGGACCATAATTTAACAGTTCTGGCTGGCTACTACTACCTAATGGTGCACGATTTGTTCTTCTCAATAAAGCTTTAATCCTTACCTGTAATTCTTCAAGATCGAATGGTTTGGTTATGTAATCATCTGCACCTGAATTGAATCCAGTCACTTTATCTTTAATTCCTCCCAAGGCAGTAATCATTAAAATCGGTATTGATGATGTTCTTTCATCCCTTCTAAATCTTTGGCAAAGAGTTAAACCATCCACTTTTGGAAGCATTAAATCAAGCAAAATTAGATCTGGAGAATATTGCAAAGCAAGTGCTTGACCCTTTATCCCATCCTCTGCTTTTTGGACATCAAAACCAGTATGTTCTAAATGTCCTGCAACCAGATCACGCATATCCTGGTCATCTTCAATTAATAAAATACAAGGCTTCATTAAGTTTGCCTGAGTTAAAAAGTAGCTGAAAAGCAACTACTAACCAATTTTGTATGATTATCTCAAAATTTTGTTTTTATTGCAGAATTCGAAATAATGAATTTCTTTGCATAAACACAGTAAAACCTATTCTCTCACTGCATTTTAGTCCTATTCTTGGCACGAAAAATTTTTCATTGTCTATAGAAAGTCTTCCAATTCAGACGCTCACTGTTAAGCAATTTCCAAAAAGATTTACAAAAATTCTGACGGATAATATTTATTAGTTCAATGATTGAATAACTCAAATTGAAATATAACTCTTAACTAAAGAGTTGTATTTATGGTCTTCGTTAAAGAAGTCATTTATCCAATAAAAAAAAGACCCCTTTTAGGGGACTTTACTTGTGTCCTTAAAGAGTGTTAAAGCTCCCCGGGCGGGATTCGAACCTGCGACCAATCGATTAACAGTCGATCGCTCTACCGCTGAGCTACCGAGGATTGAAACAATATGAACTTACCCTTTAAGGTTACATAAGGGCAAGTGATTTTAATTCTTGGAATACTTTTGAACCAGAATTCCATTTGCTAATTCTTCCTTTTTCCATTACTGCAGCTCCATCACAAAAATATAATTCTTCAAGTCTATGGGTAATCCATATTGCGGTAACTGGAGATTGAGAAGAAATCGTCAATTTCTTGACAACTCTTAGAACAGATTTTTGACTTTCAGGGTCTAAAAGAGCTGTTGGCTCATCAAGCAAAAGCAAATTGGAATTACTAACAAGAGCTCCAGCCAAAGCCAAACGCTGCTTTTGCCCTCCACTCAGTGTATGTATTGGTCTATCTAGCATTTCTGCTAAGTCGACTTGATACAGAGCGGATTGAATACAGTCAGTCCTCTCTTGCATGGAGTAGAGGTTAGGCATACAAAGCATCAGCTCACTTTTACAAGTTGGCATTAATAGCTGATGATCTGGATTTTGGAAAACACATGAAGGCCTGAAAGAGCAAGAAATGTTGCCACTTTGAGGCTGAATTACTCCAGTGATCAGACGAAATAATGTACTTTTACCGCTTCCATTTTTGCCAACTAACATCCACAACCCAGGCTTTTTTATTGAAAAAGAACATTCATCAAGAACTTTAATTCCATTTGCCCAGCCAAAAGAAACTTTATTAAATTCTAAATTAGTTGGTTCAGCTGAATTCAAAATTTATATGACCTTCAATGTAATTAAGGTTGAATTGAAAAACCAGGACGCTTACCACCAGCTGATCCACTGGCTTTTTCATAAATTTGTACTGCTAATATTTCACTCACAAGAACAGCAATTTTTTTATCTTCTACTTTTTCACAATCAATCTCAATGAGCTTTGGATTTCCTTTTTGTATAGAATCACTTATTTGCTTATAAAGGATCTCAGCATCTGAATGCTTTTTTCTCTGAACAATCAAAGGTAGAGGGCTAAACTTAATAGTCAACTCGATACAATACACTTTATCCAAGCCAAGTACTTTTTCATTCTGACCAAGAACTGGCAGAATTGGTGTAGGATATTTTAATAATAAGATTTGAAATAATATTTTGAAATAAAGATTATAGAATCAATCATTACAAATGAAAAGATCCCAATCATTTGTTTTCTTAATTAAATTACATTGATCTATATTTCTATTGTCCAAAGTCTTTATTCGTTTTTTTGCATACCAATTCAAACTAGGTCTCTCAAAACTATTTCTAATATAAATTTTTTCATAATCAAATTCTGATATAAATTCAGCAACTGGTCTCACCTCCCAATTCTCATTTAGCTCCCATAACCAAAATTGACTCCCCATAAGAGATATTAAACCTATTAAGCTTCCTAAAACTATTGAAATAAAACCAAGCTTACGCAAATTTTTTCTTGATCTTGATAGTAAAAAACCTCCAAATAGCCACCCTAAACTAATATATAATATCATCCCTAAATAAGGCCTTGCCCATAAATTAAAACCTAAAAATATAAAGCAGCATAAAATAAATAAACAAAGTCCTAGAAATAAGATTAAATAAGGTATTTTTGTTAATAACTTTTTAGTATAAATACGATCAATATTTTGTCTCTGAACCAACCAAGATAATGGTGGACCGCACAATAAAGCAAATGGCAACCAAAATGGATGACTATACCAAGGAAGTTGCATTTTTAATGGAAAAATACTTCCTGCTATAACTATCTGAGTAGAAAAAGCCCAAATACCCCAACGAGTATTTAATTGGCAACATGCCCATATCAAACCTATTGGCCAAACAACAATCCAAGGCCAACCACCCTCTAAAATTTCAATTATTGGTACCAAAAACCCTAATTCACTTCCAGAACCTTGTTGAAATAATACTCTTCCTGCACCATCACCCCACCATAACCAAAAAGCACCTGATCCATAAGAAAATATGTTCCATACATGCCATGCAATCCCTGGAATAAGTCCATAAAAAAACCATCCCCAAGAAAAATTATGTGGATATTTTTTAGATTTATATTCCCAAAACAAAGGAAATAAAGTTGCTATTAAGGCCGGAATAACTAAAGGAGCCTTAAGTAGAAGAATGAAGCTACATGCAAACCCTGCAGCTAGTAAATGAAATTTTGCAGACTTTTTCGTATCAATTGAGACAAAACAAAGCCATAAAAAAGCAATTGCACTTAATTGCGTGCCATCAAGCATGGCCATTCGTCCATTACGAACAATAGGCAATAAAGTCAATAGAACTGAAGATGTTGCGATGCTGGCTATTCGGTCATGAGGGCGCAAATACCATTGAATTAAGCCTCCTAATGGAACAACAAAAGTAGATAAAAGTGCTGGAAAGAACCTGATATAAAATTCAGAAGGTAATAAATCAATATTAGTTTTAAACTTTTGACTAATTCCAATTGCAAAAGATATTATCCAATGCAATCCAGGAGCTTTATTTAGATATGGTTTATCCCACAAAGTGGGCAGTAATCGATCTAAGCCTTGTTTGTGATTTAATTCCAAGGCAACCCTAGCAACTGTACCCTCATCAAAGTCTCTCAAAGGGAGATTTCCCAGAGCAAAAAATGCAATGCCACAAGCAATGGACCAAAAAAGAAACAGCCACCAAATTGGAGGTCTATATGTTTGGGAAATACTCTCGTTCAATTACAAAAATTATTTAATCTCTTTATATCTCTAATAAAGCAATAAAGCTTTTATATGAAAAACATTTCAGAGGAATTAATGAACTCTTTCATTTTCAACAAATTATTTTCTGAAATCTACTGAAAGTTAATTCAATCTAACAATGAAAATTGCTAATAACATAACTTCTTTAGTTGGGCAAACACCCCTTGTTAAACTAAATCGTTTACCAAAAGCCTTTGGATGCCAAGCTGAAGTGATTGCCAAGTTAGAAAGTTTCAACCCAACTGCTTCCGTAAAAGATCGAATAGCAGGGGCAATGGTTGAATCAGCTGAAGAAGATGGGACTATTACTGCTGGTAAGACGGTACTAATTGAGCCAACTAGCGGTAATACCGGGATCGCACTAGCAATGGTAGCTGCAGCAAAAGGATATCGACTAATACTCACAATGCCAGACACTATGAGCACAGAAAGACGCTCCATGCTTAGGGCATTTGGAGCAGAGCTTCAACTCACTCCTGGAAAAGAAGGCATCCAAGGAGCTATTGATCTCGCCCAAGAATTAGTAGCTTCTATTCCCAATGCCTATTTACTTCAACAATTCGATAATTTATCCAATCCTGCAATTCATGAAAAAACTACTGCTAAAGAAATCTGGGAAGGTTGTGATGGATTAATTGATGGATTAATTGCTGGTGTCGGTACTGGGGGAACAATTACAGGTTGTGCGAGATTCTTAAGACAAAAAAACCCAACAATCAAGATTTTTGCAGTCGAACCTTTTTCGAGCCCTGTCCTTTCAGGAGGCCAGCCTGGATCTCATGTAATACAAGGAATAGGAGCGGGATTTATTCCTAATGTATTAGACATGAGTCAAATAGATCAGGTGATAAAAATTCATGATCAGGATGCCATGGAAATAGGAAGAAGGCTTGCGAAAGAAGAAGGTCTACTTAGTGGTGTTAGCAGTGGAGCAGCCGTTGCCGCAGCCTTGAAAATTGGCAAAAATCCTGCATATTCTAATAAAAGGTTAGTTGTTATTTTGCCTAGCTTTGGCGAAAGATATCTTTCAACAGATATGTTCACCTCAATCCCATCAAAGCTATCCGAAGGCAAAGAATATCTATAATAGAAAATGTTAGTTAATGATAAATAATGAAGAGAAATCCCTATGAAGTATTAAAAGTTTCTCAACATGCAAACTGGTCAGAAATCAAGTCTGCTTATAAGAAACTTGTAAAGATACATCATCCAGATACTGGAGGAGATCAAAATATAATGATTGAAATCAATGCTGCTTGGGAAAAATTAAAAGTAAAGAATAAAATTCCTTATTCAACTAGAAAAGATGATATTTACAACCCTCCTATATACAATGAAAGTCATTCAGATAATAGGTTCCCAAATGATACAAATAAGTCATCGGAAACAGATGAAATCAAAAATTGGTTTAAGAATGTATATATTCCAATAGATAAATTACTTGGCCAGATTATCAATCCTTTACAATCCCAAGTTCGATTATTATCAGCTGATCCTTATGATGATCTCTTAATGAATTCTTTTTGCTTATATATCACTCAAAGTAAAAACAAAATAGAGAGAATCAATAAAATTTATACGTCTAAGAAAAGTCCATCTAAATCTATAGAGTTCAGCCTTAATCTTTACCATTGCTTGTCACAAGTTCAAGATGGACTAAATGAATTAGATAGATACACTATGGGTTATGTAGATAATTACCTGCATGATGGTAAAGCTATGATAAAAGAAGCAAATAAAAAAAGAAAGTTATTACAAACTCAGAAAAAAGATTGGATTATTTTATAAGATTCATTTCCATTCAATCAACTGATCAACTCTCATCCATACATCAGGAACTGGTCTTCTCCACCTCACTTGACAATAATCACCTTTAATTAACAATAATTCCCCTGGTCCCTCAAAAATATAATCAGGTAAATTGAAATCACTAGCATTTGATTCGAGACTATTTAAATATTTGGCTCTATCAACTCTTACTAGATCACCTTTTCTAAATTTCTTGATTTTTTCAGGGACTGCTGTTGGCTCATCTTCTTTGACAGGTTGTTCAGACATTTGCAAATTGTTTAAAAACGACTAAGGAGTTAATTCAAAAACTGAATAAGACATTAACAGCATAATGAAAGCTAACATTAGATCTCTATATGAAAATATAAAATCATTTAATTTGGATTACCTATTTACAAGCCTAGGAATAAAAAAATCTCTTTAAGCTAAAGAAAATCTATCAGATAAAATCATGAATCTGTTACTTATAGGCTGTACAGGCTTCATTGGAAGAGAGTTGATACCTTTATTGCTAACCGAAGGACATAAACTAACACTAGTAACTAGAAACCCAAAAAAAGCTTTAAGTACAATAGCTCTAGGAAAAGAAAGCAAAATTTTAAATATTGATCCATCAAAGTCTTCATCCTGGGAAAATGAAGAACTAATAACTTGTCTAAAGCAAAGTGAAGGAGTTATAAACCTTGCTGGTGAACCAATAGCTGAAAAACGATGGACTACAACTCATTGCCAAGAGATAAGAAATAGTCGTTTAAAAACAACAAAAAATTTAATCCAAGCAATAACAAAAATCAATAAGCCACCAAAAGTTCTAATTAATGCTTCTGCTATTGGTTTTTATGGAACACATCCCAACAACCAGTTCAATGAAGCAAGCACTCCTGGGAAAGATTTCTTAGCAAGTTTGTGCCAAGAATGGGAAAGTCTTGCCTCTAAAAGACCTAGAAGAACTCGTCTGGTCATTATAAGAATTGGAATTGTATTAGCCAAAGATGGAGGTGCACTAGGCAAAATGCTACCTATTTTCAGATCTGGCTTAGGCGGACCAATTGGCAATGGGGAACAGTGGATGAGTTGGATTCATAGAACAGATCTTTGCAATATTATTATTGAAAGCATCCGAAATTCCTCTTGGTCAGGCGTTATAAATGGTGTCGCACCAAATCCAGTAAGGATGAAAGAATTTTCAAATTTACTTGGTAAAACACTTGGCAGGCCAACTCTTTTGGCTGTACCAGCACAAATACTTACCTTAATACTTGGAGATGGTGCTCGAGTCGTTCTTGAGGGACAGAATGTACAATCAACACAACTAAACAAACTGAGGTTTAGATTTCTTTTTTCTGAATTAAAAAATGCATTTGAAGCATCGATATATAACAACAATAAAACCTAATTTGTTCGAAAAAACTAAAACTCTTTTATTCTTTTGTACCGATTTTTTTCATTAAGACTAATAATTCTACAAATCATTATAGCTCCAACCATAGCTTAATCTTTTGTAAAGCCTTCCAATCTGGTTGACGATTCAGTCCATCTTCGATTGATTCTTTTAACTCTTTTTCTAATTCAGGAAGAACTAATATTGCTCTCTTTACAAAGTCAATATGATCTCTAACTCCTTTTGAATTGGTTTCTAATAAAGCAAGGCTTAGATTTATTCTTGCTTGTGGGTCCTGCCCATTTAGTTTCACTGCATACCGAGAAGATCGTAAAGCCTCTTGAGGGTGATTACAGAGTAATTGCAACCAAGAAAGACACGTCCATCCCGCTGCATTACTAGGATGAGAGGAAGTGATCTTTTCAAAATCCTTGATCAACTCCTCTGGAGAAGAACCTGCCTTATAACGTTCCATTGCTTCGTCGAAAAGACTTTCCTCAGATTGATCCATTGTTTCCTTGAAAAAGTTTTAGTGAATTAAGTTCAGACTGCGAAAGAGCTTCCACAACCGCAAGTTTGAGTGGCATTTGGATTTGTAAAATTAAAACCACCACCAATAAGATCTGTACTGAAATCTAATTGCATTCCATATATGTATAAAAGACTTTTTGGATCACAGATAACCTTAAAAGAGGCACTACCAGAAGCATATTCATAAACTTCATCATCTTTCTGAATATCTACTGAAGATACAAAATCCATTGTATAACTCATTCCACTGCATCCACCTGAACGAACTCCTACTCTCAATAATTTTCCAGAACCTTGTTCTTTACAAAGTCGTGCCAACTGATCTAATGCAGGACTAGTAATTAATATCCCTTTACCATCCTGGGCCTTATGAGTTTTAGGAGGTGCACTCGAATTACTCATTGTTCTTAACTGACGATTAATAACACTCTATTGATGATATTCGATTTTAAAAAGTTCCAAAAATGAGTTTTTATTCATAGAGTCATTAAGTTCCTCTTAGAAAACGAGTGAAAATTGCGATAGTAGGGGCCGGATTAGCAGGACTAACTGCTGCAGTTGATCTTGTTGATGATGGTCATGATGTAGATCTCTATGAATCAAAACCCTTTATAGGAGGGAAAGTTGGGAGTTGGGAAGATTCGAACGGAAACCACATAGAGATGGGTCTCCATGTTTTCTTTTTCAATTATGCAAATCTTTTTGCATTGATGAAAAAAGTAGGGGCCATTGATAATTTATTACCAAAAGAACATACGCATCTTTTTGTGAACAAAGGTGGAGACATAAAGTCTTTAGATTTTCGATTTATAGCAGGAGCGCCATTTAATGGATTAAAGGCTTTTTTTACGACGCCACAATTGAATTGGGTTGACAAACTAAGAAATGCACTTGCTCTTGGGACAAGTCCAATAGTAAGAGGACTTGTTGATTATGAGGGAGCTATGAAAACTATTCGCGCTTTAGATTCAATCAGTTTCCAGGAATGGTTTCTCAATCATGGAGGTAGTTTGAATAGTATTGAAAGGATGTGGAATCCAATTGCCTATGCACTTGGATTTATAAATTGTAAGGATATTTCTGCAAGATGCATGCTCACTATCTTTATGATGTTCGCGTCTAAGACAGAAGCTTCAAAGCTAAATTTGCTTAAAGGCTCGCCTCACAAGTGGCTTACAAAACCAATTCTTGATTACATTCAAGCCCGAGGAGGAAAACTTCATTTAGAACATAGTGTTAAAGAAATTCATACAAACTCGGACAAACCATTTGTCACTGGTTTAACGCTTCAAACCCCTACAGGAGAAAAAAAGATTCAAGCTGAGAAATATATAGCCGCTTGTGATGTAGCTGGGATGAAAAGGATAATTCCAAGATCATGGAGACGTTTCGAAGAATTTGACTCAATTTTCAAGCTTGATGCTGTTCCAGTTGCAACAGTTCAGCTTAGATATGATGGCTGGGTCACTGAAACAAATGACAATCAAGCCCAAAAAGATCTCAACAAACCATCTGGGTTAGATAATTTGTTGTACACAGCTGATGCTGATTTTAGCTGTTTTACAGATTTAGCTTTATCAAGTCCTGAAGACTATAAAAAAGAAGGTGTTGGATCCCTTCTTCAATGTGTTTTAACTCCTGGTGATCCGTGGATCACTAAACCAACTGATGAAATTGTTAAGCATACAGATTTGCAGGTAAGAGATCTTTTCCCATCCTCAAGAGGTTTAAAGCTTCTATGGAGCAATGTCGTCAAAGTTTCTCATTCTCTTTATAGAGAAGCCCCTGGAATGGAACCTTTTAGACCAGATCAAAAAACTTCTTTAGATAATTTTTTCTTAGCAGGCAGTTACACCAAACAGGACTACATTGACTCTATGGAAGGAGCGACTATGAGTGGGCACTTAGCAGCCTCAGCAATACTCAAAAAGTCAGTTTCGCTTGCAAAAAACTCTTCGGTAGCTTGAAATGGGAAACTGGCTTCATCACACTGTTATTACTGAAATTAATGCTCCAGTTGAAGTTGTTTGGAAATTTTGGAGTGATTTAGATGCCATGCCTCTATGGATGACATGGATTGAATCGGTTAAAACTGTTGATAAGGAAACTTCCACTCTTCCTGATTTAACAGAGTGGACATTGGCAGCAAACGGCTTTCGTTTTAAGTGGAAGGCTCAGATAACTGAACGAATAGAAGCAGAAAAACTTGAATGGAAATCAGTCGGAGGCTTGCCCACCACTGGGGCCGTACGTTTTTATCCTGAAGAGAACTCTAAAACAGTTGTTAAATTGAAAATTTCTTACGAATTGCCGAAAATCTTAGCAAGGCTAATGAAAGAAAATATTCTAGGAGGAATGGTAACAAAAGAACTTCAATTAAACCTAGATAGATTTAAAGAATTGATAGAAGAATCTAAAAAAGAATAACTAATCAATTTCCATACAAGCCTGAACTAATCCATCTAAATCATATGGTTCAGCTTCTTTGTCTGGTTTACGTATGTTTTTTAAACAACTCAGGGTAGTTTGAGGCCCAATAGATACTATTTTAATATCTTTAATTAGGTCTAACCAATGTTCACCAAAATACTTTTTTAATAAGGTTCTGGTATTAACTACAGTTTTCCCACTAGTAAAAGTAAGTATATCTATATTTTTTTTCATCAAAGCATCTAATGTCTTTTTTGGGATATAGTCAGGACAAAAAGATTCATAAGCAGCAACTTCAACTACTTCCGATCCCATACTTCTAAAATACTCTGCCAATAATGATCTACCACCACTTTGCACCCTAGGAATAAAAAGCTTTAAGCCTTCTGTAGTTTCTGGAAAATGTTGAATTAAACTATCAGCAACAAATTTAGGAGGTACAAAACTAATCTTAGATCCACTTATAGTTAATAAATTAGCTGTTTTTCTCCCTACAGCTGCAATCTTAATCCTCTTAGAGATTTCTGATAGAGACAAACCCATCTGCTTCAGTCTATCTTCAATATTTCTAACCCCGTTTGCACTAGAGAAAATAATCCAATCGAATATATCTATTTCCCCTAAAGCAACATCCACAGGCCTCCAATCATCAGGAGGACCAATAATCAAAGAAGGAAGATCATAAACATCGGCACCATTCTTTTCAAAAAGGATCTGTGAATCCGAAAGCTGATCTTGAGACCTTGTAAGGATTATTTTCTTACCTGATAAAGATAATTCTTTAAACATAATTCATGAATAATTAATTTTAAAATTTTCCATAGTCATTAATTTAGCCTGATACCATTATTTTCCTAAATACTAGTCAGTAAAATCTATATTTAACTTTCTATTTACTTTAAAGTCATTAATGTGATTTGTCAGCATCCTAGAAAGAATATAATTTTGTGCTTCTTCCAACTGACTTGGACTATAAGCTAAAGGTATAGAACCCCTAAGAGATTTGTTAAGTCTATTAAATAAATAAGGGCATCCATAAACAACTAAACCAGACAGTTTATTTTCTTTTTCTAATTTATTAATAGCAGCAATCCAGGATTCTTTATAATAATTATTTCCAAGAAATGGTTTACCCCTAGTAAACAATTGAATAAGTATTTTTCCCTTACCTAAATTATTCAAAGAAAGAGTATTTTTCTTTAAACCTTCCCACGGGCTTATTCCAAGTGGATGAACTATTACATTTCTATACCCTGCTTCTTCAGGCAAGAGTAATGCAGGAGTGGATTTATTAGATACTTGTTCGAAATCATCAATCTGCAAAAGATTGACATCATTATCTCCGATTATTTCAATTTTATCTCCTATAATTAGAATAGATTCTTTTATAACATTTTTGATTAAATTTGAAGTTTCTAGAAATATTTTTTCTTCTTTAATTTGATCAGTTATATCAATACTTTCAGGCTTTAATTGATCACTTAACTTACTCAATAATTTATTCTTTCTTTCTAGAGATTGATTCAATCTTTCTCTAGAAAGCCTTCCAGTATTAAATGATTCCACAAGTGCATCAATTGCTTCGTCAACATCTTCTGGCATCATTATCAAATCAATACCAGCCTCAAAAGCCCTTACAGAAGCTTCTCCTCCTGAGAATTTCTCAGAAATAGCATTCATAACTAAAGCATCGGTAACCACTAAACCATCAAATTTCAATTTTCTACGTAATAAATCTGTAACCAATTTTCTTGATAAAGTCGCAGGGTGATTAGGGTCAATATTTGTTAATAATAAATGGCCGATCATCAAGCTGCTTATCTCTTGATTTATTAAAGATCGAAATGGTATCAACTCGAAATTCTCTAGACTTGATAAATCATTTTCTATGATTGGTAATTCCAAATGTGAATCGACTGACGAATTACCATGACCTGGAAAATGTTTTGCACATGAAAGAACATTGGTTGAGGAAACCCCTCGATGAAAAGCAGAAGATAATGCACTAACTGTTGCAGGATCCTCTCCCCATGCTCTTAAATTAATTACTGGATTATTTGGATTATTATTAATATCACAAACAGGCGCTAACACCCAGTTCAAGCCAATCTTTTTAGACTCTTCTCCAGTAATGATACCAAATTTTTCAGCAATAGAAATTGCTAAATCTTGATCTTTTTTATAAATTTGAGCAATACCCATTGGTGGGACAAACTTTGTTCCACCCTTGAAACGTTGTCCTACACCTTCCTCAACATCTGCACATAAAAGAAGAGGTCTACCAGCCCATTTTTTTAATGCTTTACATCGAATTTCTAACTCTTTTAAAGTACCACCAAAAAAAATAACTCCTCCAACTCCAGCTTCTAATAATCTCTTTAAGTTAGAATTAGATAACTCTAAATTAGGATGTAAGCGTTGTGAGTCGAGATTATATCCACTAGCTCTGATGATTATTAGTTCAGCTACTTCCCTTCTTAGTTGAGATTTATCCATAAATTAATTAGAAAAAATTAAAAGTTTTCAATATTTTTAGATTTACGTTTATGTTCCAAAGAAGTCAAAAGATCTAGAACCGAAGATCCTTTTGTCATGCCTACGTCAAGTTTGAAAACAATATCTGGAGCTCGTCTCATTTGCAATCTTCTTGCAAGCTCAGCACGAAAAAACCCCTTTGCCTCATCTAAACAAGCTAAAACATCTTTCTTTTTCTGCTCTTCACCAAAAAGACTTATAAAGACTTTGCAATGCTGTAAGTCGCCAGAGACCTCAACTGCTGTGATAGTAATCATGCTTTGATGAATCCTTTCGTCTCTAACACCATTAACTAAAAGATCACTCACCTCTCTTTTTAACAATGCTGCTAACTTTTCAACCCTTCTTGAATTAGTCATCACTATGCGATAGATAAAGGAAAAACCATTGCTCTTAATAGAAAAGCTAGGGTAACTACTCCACTTATTAATGAGCCAACAAGAGCTATTGCAGTAACAGGGTTACTACTACGCTTTAGTAATGGAGAAATCGCCGCTGTAAAAACACCAAGAACTATTGTTATAAGATATTTGGGATATCTTGATACATTAGTAAAAAACTCACCCATAATTATTCACCAAAAGAAAGATTTAATAGCTACTCTGCAATCCATTTCAAAAAAGATAAAATGTTGGAACTTCATCAATTTAGGTACTCCCTTTTTTGTTTGAAAGTAAGGATGGCTCTAGAAGCCAAAGAGCTTGAATATAGAACTTTTGAAATAACTCCCGCCATAGGTCAGATTGGTATTTTCAAAAGACTGCTCAGAGAAAATTAACTGTCCTTTGTGATAAAGCAAAAGGAATTCTCGTCTCAAACTCAATAATACGATATTTAGAGCAACTCAAGTAAGATTCAAGACTAATTCCAGAAAACTCTAAAGAAGAATCTCATATAAAGGTAATTGAAAATTGTGCAGATACAACTTTAGCAAACTCTATAAGAAGTATATCTATACAAGAAGTAATGAAAGACTCAGAATTACTTTCCTAATAGTTTAGTAATTTAATTACTTTGTTCTCAACGGTTTCAGGAAAGTAATCCCTTAAATTTAGGTATAGTTATATATAAGTTTTTAAATCAAAAAAGAAAAAAGCACTGAAATTAAATCTTGAATTTCTTGCATAATCAAGCAAATCTAATCATGAAACTTACTAAGAACTAATTTAAATTTCCTAGTGCTAATAGGAGAAGAATTAAAATTACTCCCAAGCTCATTATATATAGCTTGAAATTGTTCTCCACAAATATTGAAATTATTTTCATGGTCTGAGTTACATTTTCTAAACTCAGTCAATGTTTCTACTTTACTAACTCTAGTGAAACTTTTTGAATGTAAGATTTCTAGCATCAACTCATCCGTAAGAAATATATCTGCATTTATTCTTTCCTGCATTCTACCAATAATCTTTGTCTCTAGAAATCTATCATTTATCAATTGTGCAAATTGTCGATTAGGTGAATTTGGATCATTCTTCACAAACAAAAATTCTTTCTCTTTAGTATTCACTGCATAAGAATTTGTATTGTATTCTCGATCAGCAACTATCCTATTTGAAGAATCAAGAAAGAACTTAGCAACATGCTTAATTGACTCTTCTTTATCTTCCCCAACGATACTACTTACAACATCCCATTCACCCTCAAACCAATTTGGATAGATCAAATCATCTTTAAGCTTAGGCCACCTGAATGGGGCAGGCAGAGTCCACTCTGGCCAGCTTGATTTGCGTTTAACAATTTGCGAGGTTTGAGTAATATTGGATTTAAAATTGTTTGCAGCCAAAGAAGGTTGAGCACAGCCAAAGATAATTAAATAACATATGAAAATATAAAAGAATTGATTTCTCATGTCTGACCCTTTAATAAGAGAACTAGAGAATTATGTGATACTTGAGCCTGGTAAAAATGAGAAATTCCTGAGTTCCAAAGAAACGCTTTTATGGCTTGAATGCTGGTTAGAGAAATTTGATACATTACCATTGGATTTACAATGTAAAACTTCTTTAAAAGAAGCTGCTCAACATTTACTGGATACAGCCTGTGATCTTGAGATTAAGCCAGGTTTCAAAGTTCAATGGTATGCAATTAGGTTGAAGCCACCGGGTCAATGAGTATGCCAGGCAAACTTTCAGTAATCATAATTGCAACTTCATACGGAGACTGATCCTCTACTTCTATTCTTAAATCTGATTCCAAATAAAGTGGTTTTCTTTTTTCATAGATATCACTGAAAGTCTTATTCAAATCCTTACTCTTCAGTAAAGGTCTTTTATTCTTATCATTTTTCAACCTTTTAATTGAGCGATTGATATCTAGATCCAACCAAATAACTATCCCTTGATGAAGAATTCCCCAGTTTTCTGGAAGAGTAACAACGCCACCACCAGCTGCAATGACTAAAGAGTGATGTTGACTAATTCCTTGTAAAACTTTTTTCTCAACATCTCTAAATGCCTCTTCTCCTTCTTGCTCAAAAATATTTGTAATAGTTTGATCTGTAGCTTTTTCAATAACGTCATCCATATCAACAAAAGCATACTTAAGAATATTTGCAAGATTTGGGCCAGTTTGACTCTTGCCAGAACCCATCATACCTATCAAAAATATATTTCTACCTCCTAACCTCTCTTGGATGTTTTGATGAGTCGATTGAGATTCCATAAAGACAAAAATTACTAAAGTTTATTAGTATAGGAGTTGATGTGAAGAACAATCATGGCAGAAATCACATCACATTTTCCAAATGGGGAAGGAAGACGTTGTGTAATCACAAGGCGAGCCTGCTTTAGTTCAAGTCACCTGTATTGGCTACCTGAGTTGTCACAAGATGACAATTCAGCGCTATTTGGATCTTGTTCATTACCTCCAGGTCATGGGCATAATTACGAACTAATCGTAGCGATGGAGGGGCCACTTAATGAATTCGGGATGGTTCTCAACCTTTCGGATGTCAAACACGCTATAAAAAAAGAAGTAACCAGCCAACTTGACTTTCGATTCTTAAATGAAGCATGGCCAGAGTTTGACCTTTCAAAACCAGAAGGCTGCTTACCCACAACAGAGAGTTTAGTGCGTATTATTTGGAAACGTCTCAAATCACATTTACCTCTCTTATCGCTTCGACTTTACGAAAACCCTAAACTTTGGGCTGATTATCAAGGAAATGCTATGGATGCTTATTTAACAGTTCAAACTCACTTCTCTGCTGCTCATCGTTTAGCAAGAGAGGACCTGCCCCAAAAAGACAATGAAAAAATATTTGGAAAATGTGCCCGACCTAATGGGCATGGACATAACTATTTTGTTGAAATAACAGTAAAAGGAAAGATCCACCCCAGAACTGGAATGATTTGCGACTTATCTGCCTTAAATAGTTTAATTAATGACTTAATTGTAGAACCTTTTGATCATACTTTTTTAAATAAAGACATTCCTTATTTTTCAGACTGTGTTCCTACTGCAGAAAATATTGCTCTACACATCTCTGACAAGTTAATTAAACCAATCAGTACTATTGGAGGTACTTTATATAAAGTAAAATTGCAAGAAAGTCCAAACAATGCCGCAGAGGTATACACGAATTCTGCAGAATCTAAAACCGATATTCAAGAGTCTAGAAATGAAATAAGTCTCTTGCGATAATTGAAAAAACCTTGGATTAGATTAGTCATAGCATCAAGTATTGATGGTCGGATTGCATATCCTGAAGGAGGTGCAACTCAACTTGGTAAAGAAGGAGATAGATTAGTACTAGAAGAATCTCTTGCATGGGCTGATGGAGTCTTAATAGGCGGCCAAACCCTACGAGATCATCAATCAATATGTCTTATTCATCATGAAAGACTAATTCAAAAAAGGATTTCCGAAGGAAGAGAGAAACAACCTATTGCTTTAGTTGTCAGCAATCAGGCAAGTCATCCAACTAGTTGGCCATTTTTTCAACAGCCCGTTCATAGATGGCTACTTCAATCTACTGATCTATTAAATGAGAATTTAGTACCTAATGGTTACCATAAAAAAATAAATCTAAGAGAAAACTGGTTGGAGTCATTAAAAATATTAAATTATAAGGGTCTTTCAAAAATTACTTTACTAGGTGGCGCAAGTCTTATTTCATCTTTTATCGCAGAAGATCTAATTGATGAATTACAAATAACGATTACACCTCAAATATTAGGAGGTCGTTATTGTTGGATTGCATATGAGTTCAAAGAATTACAAAATAGTTTTAATCAGGATGACAAATGGGATCTCCAAGAAAGTAGGGAACTTGGGAATAGCGAATTACTTATAAGATATTTTAGAAATAGAAGTGATTAAAGAATTGATTCTAACAATTGATATATTTTCCTAATATTTATTATGAATAATTTAAAAATAAGATGGCACAAATCTATATCAGAAATCCCTGAGACGGCTTGGAGAAATCTATTAGGTTCTAATTCGTCTCCATTTTACAGCTGGGAATGGCTAAATGCTCTAGAAACCTCTGATAGTATTATTCCCCTCAATGGATGGCAGCCTTTATTTCTCTCTGCTTGGAATGGTAAGAATATAATTGCTAGCGCACCTCTTTATCTAAAAGCACATAGCTATGGAGAATTTATATTTGATAATTCCTTTGCACAACTTGCGCAAGATTTAAATCTTCAATATTATCCAAAGCTAATAGGAATGAGTCCCTTAAGTCCTGTAGAAGGATATCGTTTTCTTTTCTCTGAAGGCGAAAATGAAAAAGAACTTACATATATTCTCATGGAAGAAATTGATAATTTTGCAAAGAATAATGACATATTAAGTTGTAATTTTTTGTATGTAGACCCACAGTGGCAATTATTAGCCGAAGAAGCAAAATGCGCTAAGTGGTTTAACCAACAAAGTTTATGGAGTTTAAATGGGGAAAAGAATTTCTCTGATTACCTGAAGAGATTCAACTCTAATCAACGCAGAAATATCCTACGAGAAAGAAAAAAGGTGAAAAATTCAGGCATACAAATAGTTACTTTATTAGGCTCACAAATTAATTTAGAGAATATGAAAAAAATGCACTATTTTTATCAACTTCATTGTTCAAGATGGGGAGTCTGGGGAAGTAAATATCTATCCGAATCATTTTTTATTGAGCTAGCATCTCCAAAGCTAAAAGAGAACATTATTTTATTTAAAGCTAAAGAAGAAAATGAAGATAAAACTATTGGCATGTCTCTTTGTATTAAGAGTAAGGAGATGCTTTGGGGTCGATATTGGGGTGCAGAAGAAAATATAGATTGCTTACATTTTGAGACCTGTTATTACGCTCCGATAGAATGGGCAATAGAAAATGGAATTAAATATTTCGATCCTGGGGCTGGTGGTAATCATAAAAGGAAGAGAGGTTTTCTTGCCAAGCCAAATGCAAGCCTCCATAGATGGTATGACGCAAGAATGGACTCATTAATTAGAGAATGGCTACCAAAAGCAAATAAATTAATGCTTAGCCAAATAAAGGCTACAAATAATGATGTACCTTTTAAGTTTAAAAAGCCAAAACCATCAAATACATAGTAATTTCAGAAAA
Organism: Prochlorococcus sp. AG-315-I14; assembly: GCA_003283665.1. Next base: position 76,889 of record QBWF01000001.1, read on the forward strand.
TAAAAGAACTGTTCTCAATGACTGAAAAAAATGATCTGGATTCAAAAGAAGAAAAATCCTTAATATCCAAGATAGAGGACGGTCTTATAAAGTATCAAAAAACAGGAGAAAAAAGTGTTATTAGTCTTTTTGGCATTGAGCTAACAGCTCCATCTAGTCTGAAAAATCCAGGTATTGTTTACTTATCTTTTATTTTTGTAAACTTCGTAATATTTGGATTAGTTTTCAAAAACTTTTTAACTAGATCTTAATCATCAGAATTTTCTATACTTCAACAAACTCCTAGTAAAGATTTGTTTGTTGAGTTATTAATTTGAAAGCTTAAGAAATGGAACAATCTGAAATTAAAGAAGAAGATTCAATCCTATCAAGAAAGTGTCTTGATGCTCAGTTGTCTAAGCGTCATATAGCTCTTGATCCTAAAGGTTATTTTTTAATCAAAATTGAACATGTTAACAAAAAATTAATACTGGAACATTACGTA
>QBWF01000002.1 GCA_003283665.1 Prochlorococcus sp. AG-315-I14
GTTCCATATGAACTTGAAGAGTCTTTTTATTGGTATTTGACTGAGTTAGGAATAATTAGGTTTTGTTTTGAATATTCCCCAAAAAATAAAATCACTCCAATTCTTCGAATATGGGTTCCTTTTAATGAATGGTCCGAAATTGAACAGCAAAATTTGCTTAAAGGCTTGACTTCTCAAGCTAGAACTTTTGGTTTGACGTTACCTTCTTCTAAATGGATTGAAGTAGAGAATGAGGATTGGAACCTGAACTGGAAACAAAAATGGACACCCGATCCAATTGGCAGTTCGATTTTGATTTTGCCTGCATGGTTAGATATCCCTAATGAATTTTCCCAAAGAAAGATTATTCGTTTAGATCCTTGCAGTGCTTTTGGAACTGGTAGTCACCCTTCTACTCGTTTATGCATAGAAGAATTGGAAAATAACCCACCAATAGGTAAAACATTTGCTGACTTGGGATGTGGCAGTGGAATTTTGACGTTAATAGCTTTGAAGTTAGGAGCTAAATGCACGTTTTCTGTTGATACAGACTCTGTAGCAGTTTCAGCTACAAAAGTAAATTTTGCTTTGAATGATTTCCCTGAAAGTCTTTCCAATGTATCCTTTGGCTCTATTGATGAACTTTCAGCTAATATTCCTCATGAAAAGATTGATCTGATGTTTTGCAATATTCTTGCACCCGTTATCAAATCCTTAGGACCTGGTTTTGATCAAATTATGGGGGATAAAGGGAAAGTTGTTTTGTCTGGTTTATTAGTTGAGCAAATAAAAGAACTTGAAGATTTTTTTGACCACATTGGTTGGAAAACTCTAAATACTAAGAAAAAAGATAATTGGGCATTGATGGAAATAACGCGAAAGTTTAATAGCAATTAAATTAGGCTTTCTGTAAAATTTTTATTTAACTCTTTTTAGAAACAGCTTTATGACTTCTTTTAAGATCACTTTTATTAATGAGAGAAGTGGACTCAAAGAAGTTATAGATGTTCCTGATGACAAATATATTCTTGATGCTGCTTGTGAAAAAAATATTGAACTACCTTTTTCTTGCAGGGCAGGAGCATGTTCAACGTGTGTAGCTAAATTAGATAATGGAAAGGTAGACCAAGTTGATCAGAGTTTTTTAGACGATGAGCAAATAAACAATGGTTATATTTTGATGTGTGTTGCATATCCCACCTCTGACTGCACCATTAGAACTCACGTTGAGGAGGAACTTTATTGATATTGAGTTTTACTTAAGATTCATAGGCTAATAGTTGCCATCTTGCGTTTTTTTAGCCATCGTCTTAAAGATGTCCTTAATTGGGCTTGTAAAAAAAATTGATTGATTAATTGATTTCTACAGTTTTGCCTTTAAATGAAATTAATGACCTCATGGATCATGGGTCAGTTCACTCAAGCATTGGAGGTCAATATAGTTTTCGTATCATTGGTCCATGTTGCCGCCTTTATGATAGAGAAGAGCTACCTTGGCCTTGCTGCAGAATTTCTTGGAGAAGCAAAGAGCCAAGTTGGAGAAGAATAGGAAAAAGATTAATTGCGGATATTGCCTCGCAGAAGTGCCCGTCATATTCAGTTGAAATAATTCAACCAGGAGTTAAATCCTCTCAAACAGTTTTAACTTTGTTTTCGATGCGTCTTGATAAGGCTTTACAGGAATGGTGGTATAGCAAGCATCCTCGATCTAGAGAGAGCTCTAATATTTCCCCTAAATAGAAAGTATAAATTGATAAAAAATTTTTTTTTCAGGCAAGAAAATTAATTGTAAAAATACCTTCAAAATTTAAAGTGATGAAGATATGAAGCATTTCATCGTTTATTTGATCCAATTTTGAAGATTTAGAGGGATACTTACAAGAAATAACCCTTCAAACTGGGATGAACTTCGACTATCACGCTGTTGCCTCTGCTCTTACTGCGGCTATTCCATTAGCTGCTGGAGCTGCTGGAGTTGGCTATTTCATATTGCGCCAAAAAGGTGTTGGATTTGGCACTTCTCACTTACTTGTTGGTTTACCTATGTTTGCCGTTGGTGGAGTGGCAGCAGCTTTATTTCTCATAACAAAGTAATGAGAATAAAATTTGATTTCAATCATTAAAAAAGGGGCCTAAAGGCCCCTTTTTTAATGATTCTTAAGTAATCAGATCAGGTTCCAGGGTTAAAAGTATTTTGACCTTTAGAAGCAGGAACATATCCAGCACTGGTTGTATTACAGCCTAGGCTATCTGCAGTTTTACCAGTTGCTCTTTCGCAAAGAGATTTTTGTTGACTCCTGTCTAATACAGCATCGGTAAAATCAGCACCATCGATGGTTGCACCATCAAAAATACTCTTCAATAATTCTGCACCGTTTAGATTCGCATTTGTAAGGTTTGCATTGTCAAACCTAGATGCGTAAGCAATAACATTAGTCAGGTTCGCACCTGTTAGGTCTGAATCTTTTAGGCTAGTAACGCTAAAATATGATCCAGTGAAGTCTGTATCAGCAAGATCTTTGCTTGATAGATCATATTTTACGTATTCATTATTTTGCAATTTCTGTCCATGCAAGCTTGTATCTAAGACATCCACTGATGAAGGGTCGCTGGGATACAGGGCACTTACAGATAGAGGGCTAATACTGAGGCTTACAAGTACAGGTATCAAGACAAATAGTCTTGTAAGGTTTCGTTTAAGGGAAGAAATAAGAGAGTCCATTAATAACGCCAGCGATTGACGGAAGCACCAAACGGGACCATTGTTTCACGTAGTGGTATTTCATTGGCAAAGGGATCACGAACTGTTGCAGCCTTGTTTTATATCGATTTGTAAAAAGTCTTTCGCTAACAGGGTATTTGGAAAAATGGCTTTTGCTTCATTAAGCAAATCATTTGGGGAAATTTGATTTCCAGGGGCATATCTTGGGCTGAAATGAGTCAAAACAAGTTGACCTACACATGCTTCTGCGGCAGTTTGTGCAGCCATAGTGGTTGTTGAGTGACCTTTTTCGTAAGCCATCTGAGCTTCTTTATGCGCGAATGTAGATTCATGGATCAAGAGATCAGCACCTCGGGAAATATCTATTGCTGACTCTGTAAACACTGTGTCAGTGCAGTACACCATGCTCATTCCAGGCCTGGGAGGGCCGCAAAAATCCTTCCCAAAAAAAACGCGTCCATCACTTAACGTTACTTTTTCCCCTTTTTGTAATGATGAATAAATAGGGCCAGCTGGAATTTCGAACTTTTGTGCTTTCTTTATATTGAATCGACCTGTTCTAGGTTTTTGATCAACCCTGTATGCGAAGGATGGTATCCGATGAATTAGTGGAGCACATTTTATTTGTAATTCATCATCTTCAAATAAGATTTCTTTTTTTGCTGCTGACTTTTCAACTTTATGGAATTTTATTGGATAAGACAATCGACTGGAACTGCTATAAAGACTTCCATTGATAAAGTTTTGAAGTGGTTCTGGTCCATAAAGATCAATACCTGAGCTGCACCCAGCCAGACCAATACTGGCAAGGAGTCCTGGTAAACCATAAATATGATCTCCATGCATATGAGATATGAATATTTTCTTTATTTGAGATAACTTCAGATTGCTTCTAAGGAATTGATGTTGAGTTCCTTCACCACAATCAAACAACCACAATTCAGATCTTTGTGGAAGCTTCAGTGCCATTGCTGATACGTTTCGATTAAGAGTTGGGGTGCCAGAGCTCGTTCCGAGAAAAGTGATTTGCAAGGTTTTCCCCTCTTTTAAGACATAGTGCCATGCATCTGTTTGACCACTGGTGGATCATCTTTCTTATAGTCAGAATTAGGTCCTGAATACAATTTTTATTGTGAGCACATCACCTAGATTGAAGTCTGGATGGGCCATATTGCTATTTTTATTTCTTTTAAGTACTCCACTTAAAAATTCAGCTTATAGCGAATTTATAATCAGGGTCTTAATTTTGAATGATGTTCAGGCAAGTTTTAGAGCTGATTCTTTTAAGTCTCTTTATATTAAAGGTATTCCTACTCAACAAAGAAGAGTTAAGTCTATAAAAATCATTCACAGCAAAGGTCAAACTAAGTATTCAACTGATAATACAAATGGAAAAGTATTTATTTTACCCAAAGACTTCAATTTAATCATAAAAAATAATGATAACCGTGGCATATGGCTAGGTAAAAGACGATATGCAGGGGAATTAAGAGTTTCAATGAAAAATAATAAATTGCAAGTAATAAATCATATTGAAATTGATAAATATTTAAGAAGTGTGGTAGGAAGTGAAATGCCTAAAGAATTTCCTTTGGCGGCTTTACAAGCTCAAGCGGTAGCTTCTAGAACTTATGCGATGAAACTATTAGATAAGCAAAAATATTTTGATGTTAAGGCTACAGAAGATAGTCAGGTTTACTTAGGACTTGAGTCAGAAACACCATCAACAATCCAAGCAGTTAGAAGTACAAAATCATTAGTTATGGTTTATAGAGATAAGCTTATTAATGCTGTCTTTCATAGTAGTTCGGGAGGAAGAACGGAATCAAGTGGTCATGTTTGGAAATATCATTTTCCTTATCTAATCAGTGTTGTCGATTATGATCAATATAATCCAAAATATAAATGGTCAAAGGAAATATCTGCTACAAAACTTGATGATATTTTTAAGGAATTAGGAGGTCTAAAGAGTATTCAAATTATCAAGAAAAGTAAAAGTAATAGAGTTTTAAAGATTTTGATTTATGGACCTAAAGGAAGAGAGATTATTTCTGGTAAAACTTTAAGAAAAAATTTAAGCTTGAAAAGTACAAAGTTTGATTTGGAATTTGTTTTAAGCGATATTCCTAATAAAAAAGAAATTAATGAAGTTGATAAGTATATAATTAATTCTCATCTAAATCTTGATAAAGATTTAGATGCAGTTTTTACGCCTCAAGCACTACCTCCAATAAGAACTGAATATGTTCTTTTGGTAAAAGGTTTAGGAGCTGGACATGGTGTTGGAATGAGTCAATGGGGGGCAAAGAATATGGCTGAGAAAGGAGCAAATTTCAGGAGAATTCTCAGACATTATTATAGAGGAGTTAAGATAATATCTTATAATTAAAATATTATATAAGCTTGAAATTGGAGATTGAAGATTTTCTTTAGTTGATTCTTCAACCTATTGCATTAAATACAACTTTTGGTTTTAGTATTGAGCCGTCACTTTTTTCGCCTATGCCAGCAATATTATTTTTATCATCAATAACTAGTAAAAATGTATTATGATTTGTTATTTCTTCCTTATTACTTTTTAGCATCATAAAATCGTCTTCTCTATTTGTAAACTTAATTCTTCGACCTGAACGCCAGCTGATATTTTCTTCTTGTGATTTTAGTTTAAAAGTAGGAAGATGATCTAAAAAATGAATAGGGTTTAAGATTTCTGGAATTTCTGTTTCGGAATATTTTTCTGATTTCTTTGGCAGAATCACGGAATGATTTTCTGTGAAGCCATTTGATTGAATACGACGTAAACTTTTTAAACATCCCCCACAGCCAATTTTGCTTCCAATATCTCTAGCTAAGGAACGAATATATGTTCCAGCTGAGCAATTGATTTCAATTACGAGCTCTCCTGTCAATTGGGACCAATCTATCAATTCTAATTTATTAATAATAATTTTTTTATTTGGTAACTCAAACTTTTCTCCTCGTCTTGCTCTTTTATAGGCTCTTTCTCCTTTTATATGAATACTTGAGAAAGCAGGAGGTTGTTGCTCTATTTCTCCTCTGAATTGATCAAACAGATTATCTAGAAAGAATTTATCAATAGAAGGCCATTGTGTTTGCTTAATAAGTTCGCCCTCTAGATCGTCGGTGTTTGTCGACTTCCCTAATTGAATTGTTCCTTTATAAACTTTTGATCCTTTTAAATATGAGATTAATCTTGTTGCATCTCCTATAGCTATTGGTAGAACACCTGTTACGGAGGGATCGAGTGTTCCTCCATGGCCTATTTTTTTAATGCCATATATCTTTCTTAGTCTATTTACGCAATCATGAGAAGTAAGCCCTATCGGCTTATCAATAGCAATGAATCCAAAAGGCTTTTTCACAAACTTCTTGTAGGTTTAATGAATCAAAAAAGATTGTTCAAGTAACCCTGAACATATAAAGTCATAATTTAGTGTATGGACTGGCCTAGAAATATGAACAAATTAGATCTAAATATCTCAGATTTTTTAAAAGATGGTTTTAATTTGAAAAATCATCTTTTAGAGTTTCTTCAAATTAATTGTGATGAGTTAGAGAAAAGATTGATTAAAGGTGTTGATGATCTTGCTGCTTTGCACCCGGGTGCTTTTACACAAGATGATGTTGGAGATTTTTATGAGGAAAAAGTAGGGGATGCCCATTTAATAGATTTAGCATCTTGGCATTTAAATAGCTCTAGTTATATCGCTGACACACTTCGTCTTCAGCAAAAATTTGCTTCTGGAAAAGTTTTAGATTTTGGAGGAGGGATAGGGACGCATGCATTAGCAGCATCAGTTTTGTCTGAAGTTGAGCATGTATGGTTTGTTGATCTTAACCCTCAAAATAGAAGTTTTGTAGAACAAAGAGCAAGACAACTTGGTATTGGGGAGTTGATTTCAGTTCATAGAGACCTGGAAGATACCTCTGATGTGGTATTTGATACAGTTGTTTGTCTAGATGTCCTTGAGCATCTTCCAGATCCATCAAATCAATTGTCTATATTTTTAGAGCGATTATCCCCAAATGGAATTGCTCTATTAAATTGGTACTTTTATAAAGGAGAAAATGGAGAGTATCCTTTTCATTTCGATGAACCTGAAATGATTGATAAATTCTTTTCTAAATTGCAAATGAGCTTTTTAGAGGTTTTTCACCCATTTTTAATTACAACAAGAGCTTATAAACCTAAAAGAAAAAAAGTTTAAATTATTTTGAAGTTTCAATATTGATTCTTTTCCTATTCCTTAGTCCTCTTCGAATACTCTCGAAATGGACTAAGCCGTCAGACAGAGCAAAGAGAGTATCATCTTTACCTCTCCCAACGTTAATTCCTGGAAGAATGGAAGTTCCCCTTTGGCGTATAAGAATAGATCCAGCAGTCACTTTTTCGCCACCATAAGCTTTTACTCCAAGCCTTTTGGAGTTTGAATCTCTTCCATTTCTTGTTGAACCAGTACCTTTTTTATGAGCCATGAATTAGTAGCTTTTTTGATTCTTAATGTTTATTTAGTTTGATTCTACTTTATCAACCGAAGAGTTTGAGTCTTTAGATGCTTTTTTTGTTTTACTTTTAGGTCCAACTGAGATGGACTGAACAAGAACTCTAGTTAATTCTTGACGATGGCCATTTTTCCTTCTGGTCTTTTTTTTGGGACGCATTTTATAAACAATTATTTTTGGTCCTCTTCTATGTTCTAACACTTTTAATTCAACCTTTGCGTTTGCCACATAAGGCTTACCAACCTTTAAGCTTTTCCCGTCATTGAATAAAAGAACTTTTTCTAGAGTTAAAACATCATTAACTTCTGCATTGCATCTATCTAAATCATAATAACGATTAGATTGAATCCAGAATTGCTTTCCAGAGGCTTCAACTATTGCATAAGTATCCACTGGAGAAATTTCTTTTTGAGAAGGTGAGTTCTTATCAGCCATGAATCTTGGTGACACGTTAAGGCTCGATTTTAGGAAAAATCGATTAAGCCCTAATCGTAATCGAAAAACAAACCAACATCTTCACTGTTTGCGGGGTCCTTCGTCAAGATTGTATGGAAGGCAATTGTTTTTTCGACTTTTTGGAGGTTTCAGATGAGTGTCAGAAAGACTTATATTCTCAAGCTTTATGTGGCGGGGAATACACCAAATTCAATGAGGGCCTTAAAAACTCTTAGGGAGATATTAGAGACTGAATTTCGAGGTGTCTATGCACTTAAGGTTATTGACGTCCTTAAGAGTCCTCAATTAGCAGAGGAAGATAAAATTCTTGCAACTCCAACACTATCGAAGATTTTGCCTCCACCTGTTCGTAGGATTATTGGTGATCTTTCCGATAGAGATAAAGTGTTAATTGGTCTGGATCTTTTATATGACGAATTGACTGAGAGTGACTCGTTTTCTTCTTTCGAAAGTTCGGCCGAGGATTAAAACAAGGAGTAAATGAATTCTTAAGTCCAACCGATAACTGAGTGACTCTTCCAAATTTTTCATTATGTTTTATAGATAAGAAGCTTTAAGCATTCTTTTAGTCAAAAGATTCACGAAAAATGCAGGTGCAAAAATTACCTTCAGGAATAGAAGGGTTTGATGATGTTTGTCATGGAGGTCTGCCAGTCGCGCGAAGTACCTTAGTAAGTGGCACTTCTGGAACAGGTAAGACTGTTTTTTCACTGCAATTTTTACAACATGGAATATGTAATTATGACGAGCCAGGTATATTTGTTACTTTTGAAGAATCTCCTTTAGATATTATTAGAAATGCGGCAAGTTTTGGTTGGAACTTGCAAGAACTAATAGATCAAAAGAAACTATTTATTTTAGATGCCTCACCAGATCCAGATGGACAGGATGTTGCAGGTAGTTTTGATTTATCAGGACTAATTGAAAGGATTAGTTATGCAATAAGGAAATATAAAGCAAGAAGAGTATCTATAGATTCTATAACAGCAGTTTTTCAGCAATATGACGCCATTTATGTTGTTAGGAGAGAGATATTTAGACTTATCGCAAGACTTAAAGAAATAGGTGTTACTACTGTTATGACTACTGAAAGAGTGGAGGAATATGGTCCAATAGCTAGATATGGTGTTGAGGAGTTTGTTTCTGATAATGTTGTGATTTTTAGGAATGTTTTAGAGTCTGAAAGAAGAAGAAGAACAGTGGAAATTCTCAAATTAAGAGGGACTACACATATGAAGGGTGAATTTCCTTTTACGATGGGAGATAAAGGAATTTGTGTGTTTCCTTTGGGTGCAATGAGACTGACCCAAAGATCATCAAATGTCCGAATTAGTTCAGGTGTCCCAGACCTTGATGATATGTGTGGAGGAGGTTATTTCCAAGATTCAATTATTCTTGCAACTGGCGCAACTGGAACAGGTAAAACAATGTTGGTTTCTAAATTCATTGAAGATGCATATATAAATAAAGAACGCGCAATCCTTTTTGCGTATGAGGAATCAAGAGCTCAATTACTTCGTAATGCAACTAGCTGGGGAATTGATTTCGAGAAAATGGAGGCAGATGGTTTGTTGAAAATTATTTGTGCTTATCCAGAATCGACAGGTTTAGAAGATCATTTACAAATTATTAAAACTCAAATTACTGACTATAAGCCTTCAAGAATGGCCATTGATTCATTATCTGCATTAGCAAGAGGTGTAAGTTTGAATGCATTTAGACAGTTTGTTATAGGGGTCACTGGTTATGCAAAACAAGAGGAAATAGCAGGATTTTTTACTAATACTGCAGAAGAATTTATGGGCAGTCACTCAATTACTGATTCTCATATCTCAACAATAACTGATTCAATTTTACTTCTTCAATATGTAGAGATTAGAGGTGAAATGGCAAGAGCTATTAATGTTTTCAAAATGAGGGGTTCATGGCATGATAAAAGAATACGTGAATATATTATTACTAATAAAGGGCCTCAAATAAAAGATTCATTCTCCAATTTTGAACAGATTTTTAGTGGAGCACCTCACCGTGTAAATTCTGAAGATCAGATAGCTGGTGTTTTTAAGTCTGTTAAGGAAAAAGAATAATAATTTGATTTGTTTTTAAGCTTGAGCATTCTCTAATTCCCAATTTTTCCTTGCAGATTGTAATAACAATTGATCTGCATCTGAGTCCTCCAGAGAAAGATCAAACCAGAAAGTTGTACCGACATTAGGTTCACTAGCCATTCTTATCTTGCTACCATGTTTATTGATAATACCTTTAACAATTGAGAGGCCTAAGCCAGTTCCTGCCTCAGTATGTACCGAATCTTCAACTCTATAAAAACGTTCAAAGATTCTTTGTTGATCCATCTCGGAGATGCCACATCCTGTATCGGAGATCTCTAATCTTAATTTAGGCATTGGAGACAAAATTTCACAATGCGGGGCTGAATTATTTTTTTCTGTTGGTGAAGCTAGGCATATGTCTGGCCAGGTATATGCCTTTAAACTTATTTGCCCACCTTTTTGACTAAACTTAAGTGCATTACCTACAAGATTATCTAAAACTTGAAGTAACATATCCCAATTGCCTAATATCAATGGTAGATTATCCTCTAGCTTAGTTGTTAACGTAACTTTTTTCTCAATTGCATTAAGTTTGTAGTTTCTAAGAGTCTGTTCTATTGCCTCCTTAATACTTATTGGTTCTAATTGAATTGTTCTTCCTGACTCTAGCCTGGAAAGATCAAGCACATCATTTACTAATCTAGTAAGTCTATCTGTTTCAGAATTTGCAATACCTAGGAATTCTTTTTGTTCGTCTTTTGAAAGCTTTTCTCCTAAATCATATAGTGTCTCTATGTAACTTTTTATATTGAAAAGAGGTGTTCTTAATTCATGTGAAACATTACTTATGAATCTTTTCTGAGCAGCATTTAGTTGAACTTCTCTAGTAAGATCTTGAACTGTAAAAGCAATACCTTTGAGAGTTTCACCTGAGGAATCTCTGACTGATTTTAAAACTATTCTAAGTGTCCTAGGAGGTTCTTCAAGACTACATCTCAAATCATCGTTATCTACAAAGTTGCTCAATAGTGAGTTAATAGGAGTCTCTAATTTATTTACAAGTACCTCAGGAAGTTGATCTAAAAGCTTTTGACCTTCAAGCTTTCTTCCCTCCCATCGAAAGAGTCTTCTGGCTGTGGGGTTTACTAACACAATATCTCCTTGTTCATCCAGGAGTAAAGCACCATCAGCCATAGTTGCAATTAATGATTGTTGCTTAACTTGGGCAGCCTTCAATTCTTCAATATTTGCCGCCTCATATTCTTCCAATTTTGTGGCCATGGCATTAAATCCATTGAGTAATTCTCCTAATTCACCACTCATTGGAAGATCTACTCGGGATTTAAAGTTACCTTTAGCGATTTCTCTTACTCCATTAACTAATTCTCGAAGTGGTCGAGTAATTGTTAATGCATTAAACACAGCTCCAATTATTACTAGAACCCAAATCGAAATAAAAACAGCAACTGTAATTTCTCTAGTTAAAGCTGCTGAAGCAAGGGCTTTTTTATTTGGTGTGACACCAAGTGCCAAGGTTCCTAAATACTCTCCTTTCCAAAGCATTGGAACAAAGACATCAGTTACCTGACCTTGTGGAGTTGAATGCTGTCTGACTAATGGAAATTGAGGTTGTTTTTTTAATTCGGATGGTAATTGTAATTTCCTAGTAAGTTGTAAAGAATCAGTTTTATCGGACTCAGGAGAAGTAGCACTAACAGGAATACCTAGTTTGACAAAACCTTCTGGGTCTGTAAAAAATATGTACCTTAAATTTCTACTTGATCTCCAAAATTTTTCTGCAACATTAAAAAGTTCTCTATCTTGATCGTTTGCTACCAATTCTGTAACATTCCCTGATAATAATAATCCCAAATCTCTAGCGTACCGAGTGTCATTCATTCCAGCATCTTTTTGGATGCTACTTAATGCAAAAAAAGTAATAAGAGTCATTATAAAACTTACTACTAATGTTCCTATGGCAAGCAGCTTTGATCTTAAATTAAATCTTAACCACCATGCTTTAATTGTTTCCCAAAAACTCTTATTATATAAATTTGAATTATCATAAGATTCTATTGTCTCAATATTAGAATTTTTCATATTAATCATTAACTTTTTTATTTCTAACTTGATAACCAATATCTTTACGGAATTGCATGCCTTGGAAATTGACTTTATTCATACTTTTATAAGCAAGATTAAAAGCATCAGCAAAGCTTTTTCCCTGGGCAACAATTGAAAGGACTCTTCCGCCTGAGGTGATTATATTATTTGATTCGTTAATTGTGGTTCCGGCATGAAAAATTTGAACTGAAGAATCTTCCTCTAATGAGATATTGATTTTGTCACCTGTTTGGGGAGAATCAGGGTAATCCTTTGATGCCGCTACAACACATGCACTAAAGCTATCTTTAAAAGTAAGCTTTGGAGCATTCCTGAGATCGCCTCGAGCACATGACAGGAGGACTGCACCTAATTCATCTCCCATTAAGGGCATTAAAGCTTGACATTCAGGATCTCCAAATCGGCAATTGAATTCTATGACTTTTGGACCAGATGATGTAAGCATTAAACCTGCATATATAACACCTATATAATTTATTTTTTTTCTCTTGAGGCCATTTAAAGTTGGAATAAGAATTAAATTAGTTATTTCTTGCAATTCTTTTTGATTTACTAAAGGAGCAGGTGCATAAGCTCCCATCCCCCCAGTATTTGGACCTTTATCTCCATCAAGGAGTCTCTTATGATCTTGTGCTGGAGGAAGGACAAGAAGTTGTTCTCCATCGCAAAGAGCAAAAATAGAAACCTCTGGTCCTTCAATTCTCTCTTCAAGAATCACTTTATGTCCAGCTCTACCAAACTTTCCTGAAAATATTTCCTTAATGGCCTGTTTTGTTTGTTTGATGCTTTCACATACGGTTACTCCTTTGCCGGAGGCTAGACCGTCCGCTTTTGTTACAAGTGGCTTGCCGTAATCATGAAGTATCTCTAAGGCTTCTTCTTCGGAGCATGTAGTCCAGTATCTAGCAGTAGGAATATTATTTTCAATCATAAGTCTTTTGGCCCAATCTTTACTTGCTTCTAATAGGGCTCCATTTTTGCAAGGGCCAAAAACAGTTAGTCCTGCTTCTCTAAGATTGTTTGCCAAGCCAGCAGCTAAAGGAGCTTCAGGACCGATAATTATTAAGTCTATTTCTCGTTTTTGACACTCTTTAATTATTGTTTCATCACTTTCAGAATTAATTTTCAGTTGAAGGCATTTTTTTTGACTAGCTGTACCAGCATTACCAGGACTTACATAGATTTTTTCTGTACAGGCATCTTTAGCCAAAGCCCAAGCAATAGAATTTTCCCTGCCTCCATTCCCAACTATAAGTATCTTTCTTGGTCTTTGAATCTTCTTATTCCCTAGAGTTTTTGTCATGACTTTTAATTGCTTGATTGAGAAATTGTTTTTAATGAATGATCATTTCTACTGCAGTATCAATCAGATTATGGCGAGAAGGATTAATAGCTTAGGGGTTTAGTTTTTTTGTTAAAGAGATTTTCTTAGATTACGGTGATTTTTTTTGCATTGTCTATTTATAATAATTTGACATGAGAGTTGTTAATGAATCATATCCAAGGACCACTGATTTATGAAGGTAAAGCTAAAAGAGTTTTTGCTTGCGAAAACCCTGAGTTGGTCTTAATAGAGTTTAAGAACGACGCAACAGCTTTTAATGCAAAAAAACGTTCGAAGTTCGAGGGGAAAGGACGTTTGAATTGCAAAATATCTGCGTCTCTTTTTCAATTGCTTGAATTAAATGGTATCCCAACACATTTTTTAGAGCTTCAATCTGACACATGGATATCTGCTCAGAAAATTAATATATTTCCTTTAGAAGTTGTGATTCGCAATGTGGCCACTGGTTCATTGTGCAAAGAAACTCCAATAAAAGAAGGGACATTGTTAAGCCCTCCATTGTTAGATTTGTATTTCAAGGATGATGAATTAGGTGATCCTATCCTTACTGAAGAAAGATTGAAGATACTTGGAATAGTAAGCATGCAGCAGAGGGAAGAAATAGAGAGAATTGCCAGAAAAGTTAATGATATATTAAAAGATTTTTTTGATTTAAGAGACTTATTGCTAGTTGATTTCAAATTAGAATTTGGAACAAATTCCTTAGGTCAAATTTTAGTGGCTGATGAAATAAGCCCAGATAATTTTAGGCTGTGGGATAAAAAGATATCAGATCCTAAGGATCGAATCCTTGACAAAGATCGCTTTCGGCAAGATCTTGGAGGAGTGATTGATGCCTATGGGGAGATCTTCAAACGTATTCAGGGAGACTCCTCTGAAACAACTTGAACAAATATTGTCAGAAAATGATTGCGCCTTTTAACCGACTTGACCAGAAATTTATGGCAAAACAAAACAAAAGTTCGTTATCGAAATTAATTAGCAAAAATGCATATGTTGTTGCATTAGCATTGCCTCTAATAAGTTTTACGAGCGCAACAAAAGCAACTAGTAATTCCGATGAAGGAAAGTATTTCTTATCTATTGATAACAGAATAGATGCCCATAAATTTAATGATCTGAATACTAATAAAAAATTAGATCTTAAGTTAGATCAATTTCTATTATCTGAGGGGAAGGATAGTGGGAATAAGAAAGATTCACCTCAAGAAAAAAGAGTGTTGATTTCGGAAATTCTTATTGAAGGTCTTGAAGATCATCCTGATAAGGAACGTTTGAAAATTGTTGCCTATGATTTAATGGTTATAAGGCCAGGGAGCAAAGTTACTCAAAAAGAAGTAAAGAAAGATTTAGATAGAATATATTCAAGTGGTTGGTTTGCAGGTGCCCGAATTGAGTCCGTGCAGACTCTATCAGGTGTTCAATTATTAATTAAAGTTGAACCAAATCCGATATTAAATGATATAGAGATATTGCCAGTAAGTAAGAAAATATCAAATGATAGATTAACTAAGATTTTTAATGATGATTATGGTAAAACTCTAAATTTAAATGTTCTTCAGATTAGAATCAAAGAAATCAAAGAATGGTATGTTTCAAATGGATATTCGTTGGTTAGGATTTCTGGACCAAGTAGAGTAACAAAAGAAGGAAGTGTACAGTTGAATATTCAAGAGGGAATAGTCTCTGGGATTGAGATTAATTTTATTGATGAAGATGGTAATGCTAAGAATGAAAAAGGTGAGTTAATCAAGGGTAAAACTAAAAAATGGGTCATTGAAAGACAGTTAAGCACTCAAGTTGGGAATGTATTTAACAGAGGAAAACTAGAGTCAGACATAAAAAGATTATATTCAACCTCGCTTTTTAATGATGTAAAAGTCACATTAAAACCTGTTAAATCTGAACCTGGTAAAGTTATAATATTGTTAGGTGTTACTGAGCAAAGAACTGGCTCTTTGACTGGTGGACTTGGATATAGCGGAGCACAGGGGGTTTTTGGACAGATTGGACTTCAGGAATCAAATCTTGTTGGAAGATCTTGGTCAACAAATATGAATTTAACCTATGGAGAATATGGAGCACTTTTGAATCTTTCTTTGTATGATCCTTGGATTAAGGATGATAAGCATAAAACATCATTTAGGACTTCTTTATATTTAAGTAGAGAAGTTCCACAAGAATTCAGAAGTCAGGATGGAGGAAGCATTCGAGGAGTTATTGATAGATATGAAGCTATTAATACATCTGTAAGCCACGATATAAATCAATCTCATAATTTAGATGTTAATAATATAACAATAGAATCAGGTCCATTCTCTTCTGTTGATGAAGCCAAGTCTTCATCCTCTCAGTTTAGCTGGTTTGATAATGAAGGTGATTCTATTGTTTTAGAAAGGACAGGCGGTGGATTTTCTTTTGCGAGACCTTTAAATGATGGCCAGGCACTTAAGAATGTGCCTTGGAGCATACTTTTAGGTGCGAATTTCCAGAAAGTTAAACCTATAGACTATGCCGGTGATAGTAGGCCTTATGGTGTAGCTTCTACTAATTTCAGTAACGGAGTAGTTCCTAAAGATGAAGTGATTTGTGTTGCATATAATTGTGCCAATGAAAATACACTTATAAGTTTTAAAAGTGCAGTTACATATAACAACCTAGATAATTCAAGAAACCCTAGATCCGGAGATTACTTAAATATTGGTTCCGAGCAGTTTATTTCTTTTGGAGAGAATTCACCAACATTCAATAGATCAAGAGTTACTTATTCACGTTTTTATCCTGTTAATTGGTTGAAATTCCATAAAGACTGTCGCGTTAAGAAAGGGAAAAAATCAGATTGTGCTCAATCAATAGGATTCCAAGCAAAGATTGGAACAATAGTTGGTGATTTGCCTCCCTATGAAGCATTTTGTTTGGGTGGTACTAGTTCTGTTAGAGGTTGGAGTTCTTGTGATCTAGGAGTTTCAAGAAGTTTTGGTGAAGCTACTGCCGAATATCGTTTTCCTATTTGGCGATTAGTTTCAGGAGCACTTTTCTTTGATGCAGGCTCAGATTTGGGCTCTCAATCCAGTGTCCCAGGAAAACCTGGAGAAATACTTGGAAAACCAGGTTCTGGATTTTCAGTAGGCCCCGGAGCGGTAATAAATACTCCAGTTGGACCAATTCGTATAGAGGCTGCTAGTCAAGATTTAAGTGGTGAGTGGCGATACAACATTGGTATTGGTTGGAAGTTCTAGTGTTTACTTTCCCTTGTGACTATGAAGGTGCTTGGACATTAAGGACTGAAATTTCCCAAGAAGGAATAGGATTACATACAGGTCATATTTGTAAAGTTCGAATTAAGCCAACAGATCTACAAGGCTTTCATTTCTCATTCTCTGAAGAACCCAATAAGCTAATAACGATTAATTCTTCTCAAGTTGAGAACACTCCCTTATGCACAACCCTTGATTTAAATGGTAAAAAAGTATTTACAGTTGAACATTTGCTTGCGTCATTAATTGGTTGTGGATTGACTCATGTTCATATAGAAATATCTGGGAATGAAATTCCTTTACTGGATGGGTCTGCTTTGTGTTGGGTTCAATTAATCAAGAAAGTGGGAATGAAAATTTCGAAAACACCCCCTAAGCCACGACCAGAATTAACTAAACCAATTTTTATACATAAAGGAGATAGCCTAATTCTTGCGACGCCTTCAAAAAAACTTAAGTTAATTGGAGCGATTGATTTTCCCTATAAGGCAATTGGACAGCAAATATATTCGATTGAATTGTCCCCTGATAAATTTGTTGAAGAAATTGCACCAGCAAGAACTTTTGGCTTTCTTGATCAGTTCGAGGAGCTAAAGAAAGGAGGCTTAATAAAAGGAGGAACACTTGAGAATGCATTGGTTTGTAACGGAGATTCTTGGTTAAATCCACCTTTGAGATTCAAAAATGAACCAGTGCGACATAAAATGCTTGACTTGATTGGTGATTTGGCACTTGTTGGATTACCTAGAGCTCAAATTCTTGCTTATAAGGGCTCTCATGCTCTTCATTCTGAATTTGCAGCTTCTTTACAAAAAACATTATCTTCCTCAGACCTGATTTGACTGACCTTCCCTCTCCTGAAGCTCTTGTTTTAAACAGTGAGCAAATTATGGGGCTTTTGCCTCATCGATATCCTTTTGCACTCGTAGATAGAGTGATCGAACATGAACTAGGAAAGAAAGCTGTTGCCATAAAGAATGTCACACTAAATGAGCCTCAATTTCAAGGGCATTTTCCAGAAAGACCATTGATGCCAGGTGTATTAATAGTTGAAGCTATGGCTCAAGTTGGTGGCCTAATTGTTTCTCAAATGCCTGATATTCCAGAAGGATTATTTGTTTTTGCTGGAATAGATGCAGTTCGCTTTCGTAGACCAGTAGTTCCTGGTGATCAACTTAAAATTACTTGTGAACTGATAAGTATAAAAAGGCAAAGATTTGGAAAGATTAGAGGAGAAGCAAAAGTAGATGGTCAATTAGTTTGTTCTGGAGAGTTACTGTTTTCTCTGGTCAATTGATGCCATGAGTGAATTTAATAATCCTCAGATTTCTAATATAAAAAATGAAGTTGCTATTCATGAGCTTGCAGATGTTTCTAGAAATGCTGAATTAGGGGAAGGAGTTGTTGTTGGATCAGGTTCTGTTATTGGTCCAGATGTAGTTATTGGTAAGAATACTTGGATCGGAGCAAACGTAATTATTGATGGAAGAGTAAAAATAGGATCAAATAATAAGATCTTTTCAGGAGCTTGCATTGGATTGGAACCACAAGATTTAAAATATAAAGGAGCATTGACGGATGTTGTAATAGGAGATGCTAATACGATTCGAGAATATGTAACTATTAATCGAGCTACATATGAAGGCGAAAAAACCAACGTAGGTGATGGGAATTTGTTAATGGCTTACTCTCATCTTGGTCATAATTGTGAAATTGGAAACAATGTAGTGATGTCTAATAGTGTGCAAGTTGCGGGACATGTTGTAATTGAAGATCGTGCGGTTATTGGAGGATGTCTTGGAATTCATCAATTTGTGCATATTGGTTATTTGGCAATGATTGGAGGTATGACAAGGGTTGATAGAGATGTACCACCATTTTGTTTAGCTGAAGGCCATCCAGGGAAATTGAGGGGCCTTAATAGAATTGGGATTAAAAGAAATATGTTAGATAAGTTCAATAAAGACGAATACAATCAATTACAGAAAACTTGGAATTTATTATTTAGATCTGAATATGTTATTTCTGAAAGCTTAGGAATAGTTAAGAAAGATAATTTATTTAAATCTTCTAAAAAACTATGTGACTTTATAGAGCTATCTATTGGTAAAACTAGAAGAGGCCCAATGCCCTCATTAGTGTCAACTAATCAATAATGAAATTATTAATTAGTACAGGTGAGGTTTCAGGGGATTTGCAGGGAAGTTTGCTAATAAAGGCTTTAAAAGAGGAAGCAGAAAAAAGGTCAATGAACTTAGAAATTAGAGCTCTCGGTGGAAAAAGGATGCAAGAAAGCGGAGCAAAATTGATATGTGATACTTCTTCTATAGGCGCAATAGGCTTTTTGGAGGCAATTCCTTATATTTTACCTACTTTAAAAGCACAATCTAAGATCTCAGAATATCTTAGAGATGATCCCCCAGATGGAGTGGTCTTGATTGACTATATGGGCCCTAACATTAAACTTGGGATGAAAATTAAAAAGCTTTTACCAAAAATACCAATAATTTATTACATAGCACCTCAGGAATGGGCTTGGAGAATAGGTGATGGAGGAACGACAGATTTAATTAACTTTACGGATAAAATATTAGCTATCTTTGAAGAAGAGGCAAAGTTTTATTCATTAAAAGGAGGCAATGTTAATTGGGTTGGTCATCCAATGTTGGATTTTTATGAAAAGATACCTAGTAGGGAGGAATCATTGAAGAAAATAGGATTAAGTTCTGAAGATAAACTGCTTCTACTAATTCCTGCTTCACGCAAACAGGAACTCAAATATATTCTGCCGACATTAATAAAATCCGCAGCCCTTCTACAACAAAAAGATCCTTCAATAATTGTTTTTATACCTTCTGGATTAAAAGAATTTGATGAGTATTTGAATAATTCAATGAAGAAATATGGTGTTAATGGAAAAGTTGTTTCATCAGAAGATGTTGATGATTTAAAACCATACTTATTTTCGGCCGCTTATCTTGCGTTGTCGAAATCAGGAACTATTAACATGGAATTGGCATTGAATTCTATTCCTCAAGTTATTGGCTATAAAGTAAGTAGGCCAACTGCTTTTTTGGCAAGAAACCTTTTAAGATTTAATGTTAAATATATTTCTCCAGTTAATCTCCTACTAAATGAAGAATTAATTCCTGAGTTCGTTCAAGAGGATTTTAATACTGAGTCAATATATAATAGTGCGCTTGATATCGTTGAGAAGTTATCTATACGCCAAAATATGTTGGAGGGCTATAAAAGACTTAGAGATAAATTAGGAAAGCCTGGAGTAACGAAAAGAGCATCAAGAGATATTATTGATTTAGCAGCTAAATGATTCTTATGATTAATGCTTTGAGACAACTAATAGTAATATCTTTATTATTTCAATTTCTAATTATTTCTCCAACAAAAGCATCTGCTGAGTCTCAAGAAGCAATATTTGCAGGAGGTTGTTTTTGGTGTCTTGAGCATGACTTAGAGGGAATATATGGAGTTATTTCTGCTGAAAGCGGATATTCAGGAGGAGATGCTTTGAATCCCACCTATGAAAAACACTCTGGACATCAAGAAGTTGTAAAGGTTACTTTCGATTCTAAATTAATTAGTTATGAAGAGCTACTTAGAAAATATTGGATTAATATAGATCCCTTTGATAATAGGGGACAGTTTTGCGATAGGGGTAATTCATATATCCCAATTATTTTCACATCTGGCGTAGATCAAGAACTTGCAGCAAATGAAAGTAAGGAATGGGCTTCTTCGATTTTGAAAACTTCAATAAATGAATTGAAGGTAAATATTCAAAATGCAAAAACTTTTTGGATGGCTGAGGGTTATCATCAAGACTTTGCTGAGAGAAACTCAATTAAGTATAATTTTTATAGACTTAGTTGTGGTAGGGATAAAAAGTTAAAGGAAGTATGGGGTGGGGAGATTTAGTTTTTAAAGAAGATAAAAACCGAATCTATTATTTTTTGCTTATTATTTTAAGAATCCTTGTAGAAGTTTAGAAGATGATGATAATTATTAAAAGCTCTTTTCCTGTAATTAGAAATATTATTTTGATGATGTATTTAATTCTTTTATCCAATTAACTAGTGTTCTAACTCCGTAACCAGTTGCTCCTGATGGATTGATATCTCTATCTTTTTCAGTCCAGCAAGTACCTGCTATGTCAATATGAGCCCAGGGAATATGAGGTTTAACAAATTCTTTTAAGAATAACGCAGCAGTAATAGAACCCCCTGGTCTTGGACCAGTATTTAGTAAATCAGCAATAGATGACTTAAGGCCTGATTTATAGGAATGTCTCATAGGCATTCTCCATAGACCTTCTCCTACTTCGTTAGCAGATTTAATCAATTCTTTTGACAGGTTATCATTTTCACTCCATAAGCCTGCTATTTCATCTCCTAATGCAATGACACAAGCTCCAGTAAGAGTTGCAAGGTCAATAATTGCATTTGGTTCAATCTGGGATGCATAGACCAATGCATCAGCCAAAGTTAACCTGCCTTCAGCATCTGTATTGTTTACTTCAATAGTTTTACCATTGGATGCTGTTAAAACGTCTCCAGGGTGCAATGCAGATCCATTAATCATATTTTCGCAAGCTGCAACTAAAAAGTGAACCTCAGTATGGCTGGGTTTGAGTTCACCTATTGCTCTTGCTACGCCTAAAACAGCTGCACTTCCACCCATATCATATTTCATTTTTTCTATCTGAGATCCTCCAACTTTTAAGTTGTATCCACCTGAGTCGAAAGTTAAACCTTTACCTATTAAAACAATTTTGTTTCTAATTGTGTTTGGTGAATAGGTTAAATGAATAAAATTCGGCTGTAGATCAGAACCTTTAGCAACTGCTAAATAAGCACCCATTCCCCTTTTTTCACATTCTTTCTTGTCTAGTATTTTTATCTTTAAATTAAAATTATTTGCAATTTCTGACGCTTCTTTTGCCAGTTGAGCTGGGGTAAGAATATTAGGAGGAGCTGAAACAAGTTCTCTTGCTAATTCAACTCCTGCACAAATTGGATTGATTTCAGAAATTGCATCATTTGATATTGAATCTAATCCAATTAATTCCAGTTCGCTAGGTAGGGTGGTCTGATCTGGATCTGATTTAAACCGAAGATCTTTAAAAG
Source organism: Prochlorococcus sp. AG-315-I14 (assembly GCA_003283665.1). The sequence goes on from QBWF01000002.1 coordinate 21,603, forward strand.
AAGTTAACCTGACTGCTTCAGCTACGGCTATTGCAGTTGCAGAATGATTAAAGGCATCCCAGGGGAAAATTATTCCTAATTTTCCTTTGTGATTAAAACTTTCGCGAGTTCCTATCGAGGTTGCTACACGAAAATCATTAATTAAAAGATTTTCAGGAGTGCCTAACCCTATTAAGACTATTTTTTCTATTTTTCCTTCAATTAATTCAATGATTAATTTTTGTTTTGACTCACCTTTGAATTTCGCATTATTCATCCTTTTTCTTAGGTAAGTTTCATTGACGATTGGATTAAGCAGCTTAATTTTATTCTCAATTTCTCCTTTCAAGACCCCAACAATAAGCACTGAACCAGACCATTCATTAATTCCTGTTGTAATTGCTGAAATTTTCATTTAAATCACTAACTTCTCTAAATGATAACAATTTTCCTTAACTAATATCAGATGTGAAAGGAGTTGACCAATTTGCTCTTGTCTCTTTATTAAAAGGAGGAAGCCAGGCTTGAATAAGTTCTTGTTCTAATTTTCTTCTTTCTTTTGTAGGCTCTGGAACATCTATACAAAAACGAATATTTAATTGGGAGGCTAAACCTGCTTTCTGCAGTGCCTCAGCATAATTAGAAAGATATGCTTTGCAGTCATGAGGACCTTTCCATCTCTTTTCAGCTGATAAAGTTTCTCCTATATATAAAATAATATTTTTTTTGGTATGAATTAACTTGTCCATAACAAAATAAATTGCTGGGCCTTTATGAGGCGAGTTAGGCAGTCTCCAGAAACTTATAGCTATAGGAGTGAGATCAAAAGGATTGAATTGATTTATTAATCCTTTTGAGTGCGTTTCAAATAATGAAAATTGAGATAGCTCTTGCATCCCATTCTTAAAGATATTTACTTGATAATTAATGATTCTATCTTGCCATTGTTTAATAACCTCACTACTTATGATTAGGTCATCATTTTCCCTATTAATCGAATAATTAATAGCATTATTTTTAAATAACTCACCTTGTAATTTAAATTTATTCATTGAATTGGGAATGAATAAATTGAGTAATTAAGAAATTTTAATAATTTTTTTTGCCAGTTATCTTTTCTTTTCATTTTGAAACTCGCTAATTTTTTAAGATATTGAATGAATTTTATAGCTTTTTACTCTTTTGTTTGTTTTAGCACTTAAATTATAAGTTTTTTTGTAGTGTGGCTATTTCCACTTCCTAAATACTCAGAGTTAAGAGATAATAGCTTTAACTGTTTTGACTGATTTGCTTTTGGAATTTGCCACCAATTTATCAATGGCTGTAAAAATCATTGAGCATCATTCTGGAGTTTAAGCATATGAGTTTCTTTGAGTCTGAAATAGTTCAGGAAGAGGCAAAAAAGCTTTTTACTGATTATCAGCAGTTAATGCAACTAGGATCAGATTATGGAAAATTTGATAGAGAAGGAAAAATCATGTTTATAAGTACTATGGAGTCACTTATGGAAAGGTATAAAGTCTTCATGAAGCGTTTTGAGCTTTCAGAGGACTTTCAGGCAAAAATGACAGTTGAACAACTGAAAACGCAGTTAGGTCAATTTGGAATTACGCCAGATCAAATGTTTGAACAAATGAATAATACGTTGGTAAGAATGAAGTCTCAACTAGATACCTAAAATCGTTTTCTTGAAAAATTGTACTAAATATTATGTTGGATAAATTCAAAGAATTACCTGATTGGATTTCTAGAGGTCTTGAAGATCTTTTCCCAGATAATAAATCAGATGATACGTCGCAAAGCTTTCTTAAAAGATTAGAGCTTTCATTGATTGAAAAAAAGCCTTTAAGAGTAAAATTAGGAATTGATCCAACTGGTACAGATATACATATAGGTCACAGTATCCTTTTTCGAAAATTAAGAGCTTTTCAAGATGCTGGCCATACTGCAGTACTGATCATTGGAGATTTCACAGCAAGGATTGGAGATCCAACTGGTAAAAGTAAAACTAGAGTCCAATTAACCTCTAGTGAAGTTGAGTCAAATGCAATTAATTATTTGGAGCAGTTAGGTCAAGGAAAACCACCAAAAGAATCAATATTAGATTTCTCAACACCTGGAAGATTAGAAATCAGAAGAAATAGTGAATGGCTTGAAAAACTTAACTTATCAAAAGTTATAGAGCTTTTAAGTCATTCGACAGTTGGACAAATGCTTGCAAAAGAAGATTTTGGAAATCGTTATAGTTGTGGTGCCAAAATTTCTTTACATGAGTTTCTTTATCCACTTCTACAGGGATATGATTCAGTAGCTATTAACTCAGATATAGAACTTGGGGGAACTGATCAAAAGTTTAATGTTGCAATGGGAAGAGATCTACAGCGTTATTTTGGGCAAAAACCTCAATTCGGTTTTTTATTACCAATTTTAATTGGCTTAGATGGGAGTCAGAAAATGAGCAAAAGTTTGGGTAATACCGTTGGAATAAATGAGGATGCTTTGTCTATGTACTCAAAATTAGAAAAGCTTCCTGATGAACTTGTTTTTACTTACTTAAAGTTATTGACTAGCGAAAATCTAGAAAACCTATCTTTAAACCTTAGAGAAAATCAAAAGTTTATGGCATTGAAAATAACTTCTAATTTTAAAGGTATAGAGGCAGCTAAAAAGGCACAATCTAATTCGGAAAAATTAGTTTTAGGGTCGAAAGATTCTCTTCAAGAAATCCCTGAGTCTTCTCTGTCAAAGGTTGATTTTCCTGCTAAAGCATTTTATTTAATAAGTAAGATGGAACTATGTGCTAGTAGCAGTGAGGCAAGAAGACAAATTCTTGGAGGTGGAGTAAGAATAAGTGGAGAAAAAATCTTAGATCCAAATTTAGAGTTTGAAAATCCAGAGGAATTAATTGGGAAAATATTGCAACTTGGGAAGAAAAGATTTCTTCGTCTTTCTCGTTGATTAACATATTTTTTAATGAATAAAAAAATAAATCCTAGCGATAAATTTATAATTGCCCTTGATGGGATGGATAAAAATAGTGTTTTGAATTTACTCGCGAAAATACCTGATTTGATCTGGGTTAAAGTTGGACTTGAATTGTTTGTTAGTGAGGGGCCAGATATTTTAACTTTGTTGAGAGATCAGGGGAAGAAAATCTTTTTGGATCTTAAATTTCATGATATTCCCACAACTGTCTCCAAGGCATGTTTTTTTGCTGCACAAACTGGAGCTGAATTTATATCTTTGCATGCTTGCGCAGGAGAGAAAGCTTTAAAGATGGCTAATGAGGCGGCAAGTGAAGGGGCTGCAAAAGTTAATTTACCTGCTCCCACTTTATTAGGTATCACTGTGCTTACTAGCTGGACACAAGAAAGATTTTTAAAGGATTTATTGATTACTCAATCAATAAATGAACGTGTGAATCATCTAGCTGCCTTAACTTCTAATTCAGGAATTGGAGGATGTGTTTGTAGCCCTAAAGAAGTCAAATTTCTTCGTGAAATTTATCCAGAACCTTTTGAGTTAGTAACTCCTGGAATTAGATCAATTGGGTCAAATGTGAATGATCAGGGTAGGGTTGCTGATGTATCTCAAGCTCTTGCAATGGGAGCCTCAAAATTAGTTATTGGTAGAGCAATAACTAATTCAAATAATCCAGGTACTATCTTTAAAAGTTTTTGCAAGAAAGTTGTTCAATAACTTATCTTAATTCTGATTTATTTTGGGCTCTTTTCCTTTAATTAATCTATTTATGTTTTCTCTATGTCTCCAGATTACAAGTACCATAGCTAATAAACTAACAAATAAATAAGGTATAGAGAAATCTGAATTGTTAAAGCTAAAATACATTATTAATGGCAATGATAATGATGCAATTACACTTGCTAATGAGACGATTCTAAATAAAGAAATTACAAGAATAAATATTCCTAAACTAGCAAGTCCAACTTGCCAAGAAATCCCTAGGAATACACCTAAACCCGTTGCTACAGCTTTTCCACCTCGCCATTTTAGCCAGATAGGCCATGTGTGACCAAATAATGCCGATAAACCTACAGCGACTTGCCAGGAGTCATTAAGTAGAAAATATTTAGCTAAGAAAATAGATATAATACCCTTAGACACATCAATTAAAAAAACGGCAAGCGCTGCCCGTTTTCCTATATGCCTTAATACATTAGTTGCACCTGTAGACCCTGAACCTATTGAACGAATATCAATACCTTTTATAATTCTTCCGGCTAAAAAACCACTTGGAAATGAACCAAGTAAATATCCTAATAAGAGAATTAATAGATTCATCATAATTTCCATCAATGTTGGTTATTATAATTCTCCTTCTTCGAATATTTCATTAGGACTTGCTGCGAAAGCAAGCCATATTGGAAACTGAAGAATTGGAATCTCTACATTTATTTCTGCTGCATCGATAATTATCAAAGGTAAATCGCCTCTTTCTTCTAAACGATCTGCTCTTTCAATTAAACTATCAGATCTCTCGAACAGGACAATTCCACTATTAGGACCAAAATCCTCACGATTAAGGCCTAAGGCATCTTGAAGGCCTCTCCTCCACTCTCCGAGACGTTCAGGTTGACTTGCTAAAATAAGTGTTTGAAATTGCTCACCGTAGAGTTCTCCAAGAATTGAAATAAGTCCTGCAGAAACTTTGACATTTTTGGATCTATTCCCCAGGCTAGGTTGAGCTCCTCTTCCACCCATGTTGAAGAACCAATCTTCAAGTATTTCTATATCTTTTGTTTCAAGACTTCTTCTTAATTGCCAAGGTTCAGCATAGAAATCTGGTTGTTTTAAAAATTGGTTAAAACAATTTCTTATTAACTTTTCATCAGGCTTGAATGTATCAGATATGGCTGTCACTACTTCTTGTTCTTTTGGTATATCTGTCTTTTGATTTTCATCAAGAGGAGAAGGGGTAACAATCACTGGAGGAACTACTAGATCTAGTTGTTCTGCTGATTGGGTTAAGTCCTGTAATGCACCAGTTAAATACTCTTGAAAACCTTTTACTTTCCTAGCAATGGCATCTGATTGTCCGGAGAATGAACTCTTAAGTTCAGTTTCAACTTTTGATTTTTGTTTTGAGAGTTCTTTTAATTCTTTTTCTAAATTGTCTCGATTAAGCTTAAGTTCCCTTAGTGCAAGGTTTAAAAACGGTTCTATATCTGCTGAAGAAATATCTTGATTCTTTTTTGGAATCTCTTGAGAAGGGGACTTTAATTCTTTTTCTGTTATGGATACTGGATTTTTTTCTAGAGAACTTTTGGAGGATTCTTTTTCAGAAGAATAGCTCTCGGAACTATTCTTCTCTGATTCTTTTTTCTTTGGAGAAAGGTTTTCTTCAGTTTCCATATTTCAATAAACTCTGATTAATGTTCTGATGGGTTTGATGTTAATGATTTATTTATTTCTAAATCTTTAACTTTTAACCGAAGCTGCTTCTCCAATGACTTTGGCTCGAACAGGATCGGCAAAAGATGAGGACTTGCTTCTTCTCTGAAATAAAGCAATCCTGGTAATTGAGGTAATAAGATTCGCCATGAAATCCATTTATCGAAAGGGAATCTACGTAATTCGCGTCCCAATTGCATCACTATCAAATCATTTTTTGTAAATTTCAATCTTAAAGTCAAAGATTGTAGTAAAAGGAAAAGACCAAAACTGCTAATTATAATTGTTGGCCAGGGACTAAATGATGGTATTAACAGAAAAGGGATGCCAATTAATATGATTAAGAAAGGTAATCTATAAGAAGGTGAAAGAATCACACTTTCTTTTTCATTTTCTTGTTCAACAGGAATTGCCATTAGCCAAAAAGAATTTGTGTAAGTAAAACATCCATTAAGGATACTGTTATCAATGTCATGACTACTGCACCAGTTGTACTTGATCCAACTTCTTTGGGTCCACCTTTAGTGGTGAGTCCCCATCCGCAAGCAATGATTGCTATTAGAAGACCAAAAAATAATGCCTTTATAAGCATAAATGGTAAATCAGAGGTGATTAACCATTCTCTGACTGAATTCCAAAAAATACTTGGAGGGATTTGGTAAAGACTAGTGCTACTTAATTGACCGCTATATAAAGCAACAGAAAAAAATAGTAAGCATTGGATGGGAGCCATAATAACCATTGCAAAAAGTCTTGGAACAACAAGATATTCAACTGGATCAGTTCTTAACATTGTGATGGCATCAATCTGCTCAGTTACTTTCATAGTTCCGATTTGTGCAGCATAAGCAGTGGCTACTTTCCCAGTAAGAAGGGTTGCGGTAAGTAAGGGGGCTATTTCTCTTGCCATTCCTATTGCTAGAAGACCACCAACTTGGGACCCTAAGCCTTGCTTACTTAATTCTGCAGCGACTTGGATATTAAAAACAGTTCCAGCTGCAATACCTGTAATTAGAACAATTAAGAAGCTTCCTGGACCCGCTTCCATTAATTGATCTAGTAAATCTGATTTGTTTATTTTCCCTTTAGATATAGAAGCTATTGCTTGACCTCCAATTAAAAGGCTGCTGCCAAATCTTCTAAGCCAACGAGGCGAGTTATTCATGAAATCATTCTTTTAGGTTCCAAATCGTTGTCTTTCCAAGGTCTCATAGTTATCAAGCCAGCTGCTACGAGTAAAGAAGGGATTAATCCCATACACAATCTAATTGTAATAATTGCTGTCGAAGGTTGGTCTATTTCTCCCAAGATTGTTGAGCAGTTAGTTGAAGATTTATATCCTGCTAAAGATAAAAGTAATCCAAGTACTTGAACGCTTAGACCAATCCCAATTTTCTGAACAAAAACCATCCATGCCGTATATATCCCTGCAGGTCTTTCTGGATCTTTATCTATAGCATCAGGCAGTAATGACCATGGAATTAGATAAGCCGTTGATGCTCCAAATCCAACTGATAAAATTGTTATCAAAAGAATTATCATTTTTATATTCTCAAAATTATTAATTAACAATATATTCCTCATATCTATTCCTCCTGATAAAGGTGGTAAAATCATTGCTATTAGACAAGCTGATATCCATATTCTTCCTCCTTTGAAAAGAGCAGATATCCTTCCAAACTTATTTGAAAAGAAACTCCAATACTGTAAACCTATAAGAGTACTAATTTGAAATGGAATAGGAATCCATTTTGAAATCTCTATTGGTACCATCATTACTTGTTCAAGGTAAATTAATGACACCGTTTGCATTAATTGCAGCCCACACCAAAGTAGTAAATAAAGCCCTATTATTCTTATAAAAAGACTATTATTTAAAACCCTATTTAATTGTTGTTTAAATGGTTCGACTTGAGGAATGGGCTTCCTTGCTTTTTTTGCAAATGGAGCAAGTCCCCAGCAAGCAATTAAAGTTGTAAAAGTAGCTATAAATCCTGTAATCCTTCCCATCGAAATATAACCTTCAACTCCTTTTGATAACAAACCTGCAGCAACGATTAATCCAGTTGTCCCAGCTACTATCGATCCTGTAAATCTAGCTGCATTTAGTCTTGTTCTGATGGCTGTATCGTCTGTGAGTTCTGTAGACAATGCAGCAAAAGGTAAATTGACAGCTGTATAGGCTGTCATTAGAAGAATTGCAGCAAAGATGTAATAAGCGGTTTTTGTCTCTATTTCTCCAGGTGGAACCCACCACATTGCCGCAAGGAATAAACCTAGAGGAACTGCCCCTCCAATCATCCAAGGAAGTCTTGGTCCCCATTTTGTTTGAGTATGGTCACTCATCCATCCAATTAATGGATCATTTAAGGCATCCCAAAGCTTTGAAACCATAAGCAGTGATCCAGCGATGAAGGCAGGAATGCCTGCTGCACAGGTAAAAAAGAGAAATAGATAAGTCCCAAGCTGTATAGCGGCTAACCCTGTTCCAGCATCTCCCATGCCATAGGAGATCATTAGCCTTAGACGGTTTCTTTCGTTAAGCGTTATGGACTTCTTCAATCTTTTTGAGATAGGGGGGGGCGCAGGGTAATAATAGATAAAGCTAAATTAAAGATTTATCCAAACTTAGATAAATCTTACTTTCTTTAGCGCGGGCGTAGTTTAGTGGTAAAACCTCAGCCTTCCAAGCTGATGATGCGGGTTCGATTCCCGCCGCCCGCTTTATTATTTGACTCATAGTCTGACTTTTTTTGAATACTCATTTGCCACCAGCAGAACCAGACTATGGCTTTCTAGTTGAATAGTGCATTGATTAGGTAAAGTTTTTGTTGAAATTCTTTTTGTCTTAATAGATGAGGTATCGATAAACTTTTTCCATGATGATGTGGGAGAAGGTAATTCAAAAGTCATTGATTCTTCATAGGCATTACAGCCTATCCAAATAGCTGAGCCTTCATCTTTTTTATTTATGCTATATCCAAGAGTATGAGACCAGCTGCTCCAATCAGGCTTGTTAAGTTTTACTCCATGCCATTGGATCCAAAAATCATTTTTTTGCAATTTTGTTTCTGAGCAGGAAGAATCATAAATAAACTTAGGGCTAAAGAATTCCGGTAATTGTTTTCTAATATTTATTAATTTCCTTATAAATTCTTTTAAATCCTGATCACAATTATCAGTACACCAATTCATCCAGCCAATTTGGTTATTCTGACACCAAGCGTTGTTATTCCCCCCTTGACTTCGTCCTATTTCATCTCCCATTAAAAGCATAGGTATTCCAGGTGAGAGTAAAAGTGATGAAAAAAGATTTCTTTGTTGTCTTTTTCTTAAGTTGTTTATTTGTTTATCTGTAGTTGGGCCTTCTATTCCATGATTCCAACTATTATTATGGTTCTCTCCATCTCTATTATTTTCTCCATTAGCAAGATTATGCTTTTTATTAAAACTAACTAAATCATTTAAAGTAAATCCATCATGTGATGTTAGAAAATTAATTGTATAATTATTAGCAAATATTGAATCTTTATAGAGTGATTGACTGCCACTTAATCTATCTTTTAATGCCCATGTAGTATTTTTTTCTCCTTTCCAAAATCTCCTAACATCGTCTCTAAAATGACCATTCCAGGTCCTAAATCTTTGGGCAGGGAAGTCTCCAAGTTTGTAAAGTCCGCCACAATCCCATGGCTCACTAATTAATTTAAGTTCACTTAGTATCGGATCAGCTTCAATCTCTTCAAAGAGTGGTGGAGATTCAAGAGGAGTTAGATTTTCTCCTCTACTTAAAGCAATACCTAAATCAAAACGAAATCCATCAACTCCAAGTTCTATTGCCCAACATTGTAATGATTCGAGTATTAATTTTCTAGCTAAAGGACGATTCGCAGCGATACTATTTCCACATCCAGTTACATCTTGATAATTTCCATTTTCATCCTGATGGTAGTAGGTTTTCCCTAAACCTTTCCAGCTAATTACTGGTCCATTTTTATTGCCTTCAGTGGTGTGATTATAGACAACATCTATTATAACTTCTAAATCATTATCATGACAAATCTCTATCAATTTTCTGAACTGATTACGAGCTTCTAATGGATCTTCTCCTGTGACAAAATCTTGATGCGGGGTAAACCAATTAATAGGGCTATACCCCCAATAGTTTTCGACACCTTTTGGGGAATCAAATATATCAAAGGCAAAGACTGGAAGAAGTTCAATAGTTGTTATTCCAAGGCTCTTTAAATATGGAATCTTCTCGGTTAATCCTATAAATGTCCCTTTTTTATTACCACTAACATTAGAATTTGGATTCTTAGTAAACCCTCCAACATGTAATTCATAAATAATTGTTTGATTCCATTTATGCTTGGGTCTTGGATGAGATTTGAAGTCAAAATAATCTCTTTTAGTAACTACTCCTTTAAGATGATGTCTATAGCCATTCTTTAATTTTTTATCTTGATCTCTTGTGTATTTATTCCATCCACTAATGGCTCTAGAACAAGGATCTAAAATAAGATCATTATCTAAATTGTTTTTATGACCCTCAAAAATTTTATACCCATATAAAACCCCTTCGTGAAGTCCTTCTATCTCCACATGCCAGTAATCTCCAGACCTGTTCTTTTCACTTAAAGATACTATTTGATTGGGATGATCTTCATGTTCACTTTCAAAAATAAGTAAGTCTATATTTGATGCATATGGTGCAGCTATAGAAAAATTGACTCCATCCTGAGTTAAAGAGCTGCCGATAGGCCAAGGCGAACCAGTTTTAACTTTGGCCGTCCTGTCCTTCAAATTAGTAAAATGGAAGATTTCAACCAACCTAGGCGGTTGTTTTTTTTTTACAATGATCTTTGCGATGAAATGGTCTTCTGAAGACACATTTTCTTTAAAGAGACTTTAGATGAGGATTTCTCGTCTCCTCCTAGTTAAAGTTGAAATAGGCCTTGATTAATGCTATTTGAGTAAGGTCTGAGCGGACTTTTTGCTGGAACTTATCCTTGCATTGTGCTGTTCTGCGCACGTTTGTTAAATTCCTTTGATTTTTACTTAATTATCTTCTTTTACCTTTAATAGGATTTTTTTTTGCTCTAGTCATCATAAGAGTTTAGATTAAAATATAAATTTGTTCATTCCAGAGGCCTTCCCCCTATTGACTTCTTATTGGAAAGAAAAGTCACTTCTATTTTAAAAAAGCTTTAACTCGCTAATGATTAATAGGGGCCTAAATCGACAAAATAACGCCTACTCTTTGGTAAAAAGCTCTCTGCCACAGGCTCTTTAGGTTGCCGTTAAGTCATTTGCTCCATACCATTAGCAGGATTGAGGTTTCTGGAAACTAATTCCATATTGGTTTTGGTTCCTAACACTCTCTGCTACATACAACAGTTTCCAATGAACAAAGCAGATCTAGTTAACTTGGTTGCAGCTCGTACCGAACTAACCAAGACAGATGTATCTCTGGTTGTCGATGCCGCCATAGACACAATTATTGACTCTGTAGTGGAGGGCAAAAAAGTCTCCATTTTGGGTTTTGGTTCTTTTGAACCTCGCGATCGTTCTGCACGTCAAGGACTGAACCCCAAGACTGGAGAAAAGATCGCCATTCCGGCTAAACGTGTTCCAGCTTTTACAGCAGGAAAGTTATTTAAGGACCGTGTTCAGGGATAAGTTTTTGATTTGCTACTGCTAAAGTATGCATTCAAATCTGTTTACATAAGGGCTCTCGTTTTGATGAGTCCTTTTTTTGTATACATTTAATATATTAGATTCAATTTAAAACTATAAAAGCGCTTTAAGTAATGAGAATGTCTGTATTGGTAAAGTATTTGCTAAAGAGGAAAAGGCTCTTTTATATTTTAACTATTTATTTTTCTTTCTTTTCGTCTGGACTTGTCTCTGCAGGTTTAAAACAACATAAGGAGATTAATCTTCTAGTAGATAGATGCTTCCTTGATTCAAGTAAGTGTAAAGAGGCAGTGGTAATAATAAATTCTTACCAAGTAGAAGCTGCAAGTAATAAAGATTTCCCATGTCAGACTAGCCTTCTAGGATTAGAAGCAAACCTATTAATGGCTATGAATAATAATTTAAAAAGAAAGAAGGCATATAATATTGTTAAGGCTGTAAAGAAATATTGTTAGTTAAGGCTTTTATAAATTGAATAACCTTAGTTCTATCTTTTAATAGGTTTTATATGACTCTAATGTGAAATTCTGGGACAATATTCCTTTTCATCCGACTTATAAACGTATTCTTAATACATAATAAATGAAGAATGCCTTCTAACGAGAAAAATGGGATCAAAATCTTCTAATTCCAATAACTCAAAGGATAAATCAAAGAAAACTGAGAAGAATCAGGAAAAACAAAGAAAGTTCTCAACTCAAGTTGATCCAGATGTCGTTGTAAATCTACCTGGCGGATTAAAATACAAACTACCTGGTAAACGTCAAAGAGTCTTTATAGGTTCTATTGTGGTTGGCTTGAACGTTTTGCTGGTTATTAGTGTAATACTTTATTTTTATAGTCCAGCATTTCAAGATTTTATTTATAACGTTGGCCGGTAAAGTTGGTCGAGTTTAATGTCTATTGAAAATCAATATTTGAAAATTAATTTTAGATACTTTCGAAAGATCAGGTCATTTAAAATATCATATCTACTAGAAATGAGCGATTTTTATAATATTGAATTAATTAATTTTTGTTAGGTTGATCTATCATGTTCATTATCATTTTGGAACTATCCTTTAAGTTATTATCAAATGATTGACTATTAGCTAAAACTAGATTGAATGTTATCGCTTATTTAGCTATTATTTAAATATAATCAATTTGATAAGCTTTCTCCATTTATGAAAATAACTATTATTATTTTTTCTTTATTTTTAATTTTTTTAGGGTCGATATATTTTTATTATGGATATAAATCAGCTTTTGAGGCTGATCAGCAATGTCATTATGATATGCGCCTTCAATCTATTGAAATAGATGGATTGGGTTGTGATCATGACATGGAAACCAATCAATGGTTATTATTTCAGGTTGGAGTTAACGATCAACCATCAAAAGTTCTTAAACGTTATCGATATTAATTGATAAATCTTTTATTAATATTAGGAAATAAAATCACAGCCAAAATAATTGCAATGGCTGCAGTAATAGAGAATGTTGATAATTGCCCTAGCGAGCCTCGACTATAAATAACCGATTGAAGTAGATAAAAATCAATTAGAGAACCTATAGTACCCCAAATGACTACCCATAAAGATACATAGGAAATACCAATAATTGTTGTTTTACTCATAGTCAGAACAGATGAAAAAGTTTCTCTATGCATTAATATAACAATTAATTTTTATTGTTAGTTTATTCCAAAAATACTTTTCGTTGCTGCTTCACCTCCAAATGCAAGCTCAGTAATGATTAGCATTATGAATCCAATCATTGCAACTCTCGCATTGACTAATTCTGCATTTTCATTAAAACCAAAGACTTCTTTGACTTCTTCACCTCTGTTATTAAGCCACTTAGGGTCAGCACTTGAGGTAGTATTGTCTATAATTGCTTGAGATTCTTCAGTTGATGAGATTGATTCAGACATATTTGTTTCCTTATTCTTATAGTTAGAATTCTTGTCGGACATTCGAAAATGAAAGAGCTTTCCTAACTATAAACTATTTTTTAAACTATAGTGAATATTTCATTTTTGTGGAATTGTTAATTCTTCAATTCATTTGGAATTTCTAGTTTCCTTTAAACAACATTTCTTGCCTATTAAATAACAAAGCAATTATTAGGAATAATTTTTATTTTATAGATATAAATATGTCTACTATCCTACTCTTTTCAATAAGTCTATAATAGTACGTCTTTCTACCTCTGTTATTAAGTTTTGTTTTTCTATTGAATTTAAAACTGTTATCTAAGTAGCATTATTCTTGATAAATTTTAATTACTATGAACTTATGAATATTGGAAATCCAGAGAAGCTTGGTTCTTATTTGATTTGTTTAGGCCAAATCCAGAGACTGATTCAAGAGAATGCATCTATTATGAATAAGGTTGATTGATAACTATGCTCTTAAATCTTTCCTGGCTAATACCAGGCATCCCATTGCTTCTATCGCTTTTTATCACAATTCTACTAGTCAGTTTTAGTAGAACTATGAATAGGCTAACTAAGCCTGTATCTCTGTTATTTATTGTTAGTATAATTTCTTCAACTTTGTTTAGTTTTATTTTATTTGAAAAACATATTTCTGGAACTTTATCCCCTCTTTTGGAATTAGCATTCTTGAAGAATGACTTCAAACTATATATAGATAGTTCATCCTTGTTAGTCGCTACAGCACTTGGTTCAACTTCTCTAATAGCAATGTTGATTTCATATATTTCATTAGAAAGAAGAACTGGTTATGTAAGATACTTTATTTCTCTAGGTCTTCTTTCTGGCTTAGCCTTTATATTTATTTTTAGCGGAAGTGTTTTTCATGATTTAGTTGACCCTATATTGCTATCTTTTGAGAGGATTGGTTTGCACATATTATAATATATTTTCAACTTTGAGATTTATTGTGTCTAATTTGGGTTGCTTTTTATAAAGCTAAGATTTACTCTTTGTTGTCATAATATCTAAATTGTAATAATCTAAATAAGATTTAAAAAGGATAAAAAGTTTTATTTTGCTTGAAAATACATCTTCAGATCTACCTGAGAATATTGCACTTGTACATGAATGGTTCTCGCCTAGATCTTTTGGTGGTGCTGAAAATGTTGTTAAAGCTATAGATGAGATGTTAACTGTCGTAGCTCATAAGCCTGATTTATTTGCATTAGTTGATGGTCAAAGTTCGTTAGAAGGGAGTTGGTTATTTAATAGACCAGTGGAAACAAGCTTTATTCAGAAATTACCATTCGGGATTTCACATGTTCAGCAATATTTACCCCTTTTACCTTTCGCTATTGAGCAAATCGATTTAGAAGATTATCCATTAGTAATTAGCAGTAGTCATCTTGTCGCCAAGGGAGTATTAACTTCCCCAGATCAGATGCATATTAGTTATGTACATACCCCTGTGAGATATGCCTGGGACCAGATGAATATTTATATGAAAAGATCTGTCTTAAAGAAAATTGGCTTAGAACCATTTGTCAGATGGCAGCTACATTCTTTGAGGCAATGGGATCAATTGAGTAGCTTAAGAGTGGATTATTTACTTGCTAACTCTAGTTTTACGGCCAAGAGAATTTCAAAATATTGGAGAAGGACTTCACAAGTTCTTCATCCACCAGTATCGGTAGAGCGTTTTTCATGGGATAAGCCAAGGGATGATTTTTATCTTTGTATTTGCCGACTAGTTCCTAACAAAAGAGTTGACTTGGTTATAAGAGCTTTTAATCAACTTAAATTGCCATTAATTGTCGTTGGAGATGGAGTTGAAAAAAGATTCTTGGAAAAAATAGCAGGTCCAACAATCAATATTATGGGATATCAAAGTATGGAAAAGGTTACAGATCTAATGGAACGATGTAGAGCCTTTGTTTATGCAGGTGTTGAGGATTTTGGTATAGCACCTGTTGAGGCTATGGCTGCAGGAGCACCTGTAATTGCTTTAGCTAAAGGAGGTATTATGGATACTGTTAAATGTTTTCATATTGATCCTGATCATGCAACAGGAATTTTGTTTGATGAGCAAACAGTGAAGTCTTTGGTTGATTCAATTCAGTTTTTTAGTGATAAA
This sequence comes from Prochlorococcus sp. AG-315-I14, assembly GCA_003283665.1. The sequence continues at coordinate 36,749 of QBWF01000002.1, forward strand.
AAATTGTGGAGGGATATGAACTCTGAACTTATTAGAAATTGGGCTAACTCTTTCTCTCTAGATGCTTTCAATACTGGATTAGAAAAAGCTTTAAATAGAGCATGGAGTGCATTCAAACATTCTTGTGACATTGATACTACTGACCTTAAGACTTGATTAAAACTTTCCTAATTAAGGTAATCGTATTAAATTTGTAAAAGTCATGAGTCTATAGCTCAATATTTTGTGCGAAATAATTCAGCCAAATCTTTATTGCGATGGTCTGAGTTTCGGACAGGCTCTCCACAAATTCCTTTTGAAGTAATTTCGAAAGAACCCTCATCTTTACAGGCTGCTGAGTTAATAAGAAATCAAAGTCGATCAGGACGAACTCTGAAAAGAATAGGTGATGTTATTTTTTCTTTACTAGTAATAATTTTAGGGTCTCCAATTTTTCTACTTTTAGCAATCTTAGTAAGATTTAGTTCTCCTGGATCTATTTTCTATATTCAAGAAAGAGTAGGTAGAAACTACAGAAAGTTTGGTTGTATTAAGTTCCGCACAATGTATAAAGATGCTGATACAATTCTCCCCAATTTATTGGAAAAATATCCTTTAATGAAAAAAGAGTTTGAAAAAGATTTTAAGCTGAGAAATGATCCAAGGATTACAAGATTAGGTAGATTCCTGAGAAGATCTAGTTTAGACGAATTACCTCAATTCTTTAATGTTTTGAAAGGCGAGATGAGCGTTGTGGGGCCAAGACCAGTTGTTGTAAATGAAATTAAAAAATATAGTCTTTTTATGGATGAGGTTATATCCGTAAGACCAGGTTTGACTGGACTTTGGCAAGTGAGTGGAAGAAATAATCTTAGTTATAAAAAAAGAATAGAATTAGATTTAATCTATGCTAGAAATAGGAATTTTAAACTTGACTTAGAAATAATTTTGTTAACTTTTGGAGTTCTCCTTTTTCCAATGGATAGAGGTGCTTTTTAAATTAAGAGCTGTAAAAATATAATCATCATTGCCATAAACAAAAGCCACGTAAATTCAAGCCTAAGACTTAAACTTAGTATCCTTCTTATTGATTCTTGACTAGCTTTTGGAGCTGATATGGCTATTAATGGTTTTAAAACCTTTTTACCTTTATAAAAGTTTTCTCCACCCATTTTTACATTGGCGCAATGAGCAAATATTGCTTCGGAAATACCTGAGTTGGGTGATGAATCAGTACAACCATCTTTCCATGCTTGTTTGATTGTGTTTATAGTGCTCTCATTAGTTCTACAACAAAAAGGAAGCGTAATTAATACAAGCCTAGTTGGTATAAAGGTTAGGATGTCGTCCAACTTCGCACCCGCAAAGCCTAGCCACCGTAAATTCCCTTCTTTATATCCAAGCATTGAATCTATTGTGCTACTTGCTTTGAAAATCCATACTAGTGCTAATGGTCCGGGTAAAGATTCATTGAATTGCCAGGAGATTATGCCTATAAACATCCAAAAAAGTGGAGCGAATATACCATCTACAGCGTTTTCTGCTGCTGTTTCCGCAGCAGCTCTAAGAATTTCACCTTTGTCTAAATTTTGAACGTCTCTTCCAACAATAAAACTTAGTTTTTTTCTTGCTTTACTTATGTTTTCGTTGTTATTTTGGGAATTTAACAAATTGATAATTTCAATAACACTTAGATAAAGACTTTTTGCTGCTAATGCACTACTGAGAGAAATTAAAAGAATTAGTATGCTAAGAAATCTTTTTTCAGTTTCAAAAGTTAGAAAGACTCTTTCAATTACCCATCCAAATGACCCACTAATAAATATAAGAAAAAATGTAATTAATATGCCACCAATTCTGAGTTTTATTTGATTTTCTTTGGCAATCCGCTCAACCAATACTCTTAGCCAATCAATAATAAATCCCATGAATTGAACTGGATGAGGTGACCATTTTGGGTCACCCACCAGAAGATCAAACAGAACAGATCCAAAGAGTAGAGGAATAATGATTATTAATCTGCTTTGAGCCAGCTAAACATTGATCGGAGTGTTTTACCGACTTTTTCAATTGGAAGATTTGCATCTCTGTTTCTTATCTTTTTCATTTCAGGTTTTCCAGCCTCACATTCTTCTACAAAGTTTTTAGCAAAAGTTCCATCTTGTATATCTTTCAGGATTTTTCTCATTTCTTCCTTTGTATCTTTTGTTATTAATCTGGGTCCGCTTACGTAATCACCATATTCAGCTGTATTTGAAATGGAATCTCTCATTGCAGTGAGGCCTCCTTTGACCATTAGATCAACTATTAATTTGACTTCATGAAGACATTCAAAATAAGCCAATTCTGGTTGGTACCCAGCTTCAACAAGGGTCTCAAAACCGGCTTTGACAAGTTCTGAAAGCCCCCCACATAAAACTGCTTGTTCCCCAAATAGATCTGTTTCTGTCTCCTCTTTGAAATTAGTTTCTAATATCCCTGCTCTCGTCCCACCAATACCTTTTGAATATGCCATTGCAAGGGCTCTGGCATTGCCAGAGTAATCTTGCTCAATAGCAAATAGAGCTGGAACACCTTGACCATTTTGATATTCCCATCTGACAGTATGGCCAGGGCCTTTTGGAGCGACCATAACAACATCTACAAACTCTGGCGGTTTGATTAATCCAAAACGGATATTGAATCCATGCGCAAAACTGAGAATATTCCCTGGCTTTAAATGCGGTGCTATTTCTTTGAGGTAAACGTCTTTTTGAAATTCATCGGGCAATAGGACCATGATCCAGTCTGCTTTCTTAGAAGCCTCTGATACGCTTAACACCTCTAACCCGTCGGAAGAAGCTTTGCTCGCAGATCTACTTCCTTCATAAAGACCAACAACTACGTTAATACCACTGTCTTTTAGGTTAAGGGCATGCGCATGCCCTTGAGAACCGTAGCCAATAATTGCGACTGTTCGATTTTGAAGAAGACTTAGATCTGCATCTGAATCATAAAAAAGTTTGGCCATCTGATTAGGTATTTCAGAACTGTATTAGGGCTGAGCTTACGAAATAGAGTGCTTATGAAGCCACTTTCTTGATATATTTTTTTCAGTATGGTCAAAAATTTATAAATCATGTTGAGAAATCTCAATATTCAAAATCAGTATTTTCAACTCAAGAGGAAATTAATTTAATTTAACTTTCGCTTGGATGAGTAATAACTCTGTCAATTAGCCCATAGTTTTTAGCTTCTTCAGCACTTAAAAAGTAATCTCGATCTGTGTCCTTTTCAATTTTTTCGAATGTTTGTCCAGTCATGTCTGCCATTGCTTTATTAAGCATTTCTTTTATCCGAAGAATTTCACGTGCTTCAATTTCAATGTCACTTGCCTGTCTTTGAGCTGTTCCTCCAAGTGGTTGGTGGATCATAATTCTACTGTGAGGAAGCGCTAGTCTTTTCCCTTTAGTTCCTGCGGATAATAAAAAGGACCCCATTGAGGCGGCCAAACCAACGCATATGGTAACAATATCGCTCTTGACATATTTCATAGTGTCGTAAATAGCTAAACCAGCAGTCACAGATCCTCCTGGGCTATTTATATAGAGATAGATAGGCTTGCTACTATCATCTGAATCTAAATAAAGCATTTGAGCTACGAGACTATTAGCAATACCGTCGTTAACTTCCTGTCCAAGAAATAAAATTCTTTCTGCACCAAGTCTGGTGTATATGTCTACCCATCTTTCATATTGACTTCCAGGAAGACGGTATGGAACGCTTGGAGTACCTATTGGCATGATGAAAATAATAAAGAATTAAAATGAGAAGAAGAGAGAGTCAGTTCCTTGGCTTAAAAATTGATTTTCAGGTTAAAGGTGTTTTTGAGGGTAAGTCTTTTCTACTTGTTAAGACTCGATCAATAAGGCCATATTCAACAGCTTCAAAAGGATTTAGATAGCTCATTCGATCTGAATCTTTTGATAACTGTTCAACACTTTTTCCAGTATTTTGACTAAGAATTTCTAACATTGCCTTCTTATTGTGTATTACTTCCGTTGCTCTTATCTGTATATCGGTCGCTTGGCCTTGTGCTCCACTCCTGGGTTGGTGAAGAACTATAGAAGCATGAGGTAAAGCTGCTCTTTGCCCTTTCGTTCCTCCTGAAAGGATCACTGCTGCTGTTCCCATAGCTTGTCCAATACATATTGTGTGGACAGGTGGTTTCACATATCTGAGAGTGTCGCAAATTGCAAAGGCCTCAGTTTCAAAACCAATGGCATCTCCTGTATACCAGCTTGTGCCAGTGGAATTTATATAGAAATATATTGGTTTTTCAGGGTTGTCAAATTCTAAAAATAGAAGTTGAGCAATAATTAACTCTGTGACATTCATTCCAAGCTGCCTTTTGGCATCATCATCAGAGAATAAAGGCAAACCTAAGTATACAATCCTTTCTTTTAAGAGAAGAGAAGGTAGATCAGGTGGTGGAGTTCTCATTACAGCAGAGTCGCCGTAGTAAGGAGCGGATACAGTCATATGAGAAGCTAAGGACCTCTTGGGTTTGAGCCTAGCTAGATCTAGCCCTTCGATGCTTTTCTTGAGTCAAATTTGTTTGGGGGCTGATCATTTGTAGCTCTGCTAAAAACCATTCTTCCTGTGGGAGTCTGCAAAGCTCCTGTCACGACAACTTCTATTCTAGTGCCTATCCATTGGCGCCCTTCTTCAATAACAACCATTGTCCCATCTTCAAGATAGGCAATTCCTTGGGAACTCTCTTTTCCCTCTCTGACGACTTTTAGATTTAATTTTTCACCAGGTTGTACTTCAGGTCTTACTGCAAGAACAAGGTCACTAAGGTTTAAGACTTTTATTTCTTGTACTTGGGCTACTTGGGATAAGTTGTAATCAACAGTTATTAATATTCCTCCTATATCAGAAGTTAACTTCAGAAGGATATCATCGGTTCCTTCTCCTTCGTATTTTGTACTATTTATAACTAATCTTCTTCCATAAGATTCTCTTAGTTGGTTTAACAACTTAAGGCCTCTTCTTCCTTTTCCTCTTTTTTCGTTGTTACTTGAGTCTGCTAGTTTCTGCAGTTCTTCTATTACTGACTGGGCAACAATTACTTGCCCTTCTATTAACCCAAAACCAAGCAATGCCTGAATACGACCATCGATTATTACGCTAGTATCTAACACTTTTGCACTCGCAGGAGTTAAAATTCCATCTGCAATTAATAGAGCTTCAGCACTATTTGGATTGAAAAGACGAAGAATTGTCCTTCCATGACTGTCAGCTAAATTATATCCAAGTAAACCAAAGAAAATATTGCTAAGGATTGCATAAATAGGCTTTGCAAAAAATAATTCTTCTGGTAATACTAAAAGTAAAACAGGTGCTAATAAAAGGTTGGCTATTATTAATCCTAGTATTAATCCTATTGATCTACTGATTAATAAATCAGTAGGCATAGTTTTTGTCTGTTGAATTAATTTATTTCTAAATTGCTGAAAAATAAAGGCTATTAAAAGACCAATTAAGGCTATTAATCCAGCTAAAGCAATTTTTAAATTCTTTATATTAGTAATTTGATCTAAAGTCTCTCTAGGTAACCAATCAACTCCAATCCATCCGGTGATAGCACCTGAAATGAGAAATAAAACCAGGATTAATAGGTCTGCCATGTACTCAGGTTATGCTTCCTTATTCGTTTTTTCTAAAGCTTTCTTCATTTCCAAAGATTTGGGTTGTAAAAACGATCATCTTTTTGAGTTGGGGCTGCCAGCTGTGAAATTGTGAAGCCTCCAAGAAGTGCATACTTGCATATTCCTTTTTGCCATAAAAGATGTTTTTACTGTGATTTTTCTATTATCCCTTTAGGTAATAGCGCTGATGTCGCTGGAGGTCCAGGACTAACCTCTATTAACTCATATTTGGATCTCCTTCACAGGGAGATTTCAATAGCGCCAAAAGGACCTCCATTGTCGACTATTTATTTGGGTGGTGGGACTCCATCTTTATTAAATAAGGGTGAAGTCTGCGATTTATTGAAACATCTCCAGAGAAAATTTGGATTTCAAGATGGGGCTGAACTGACTATGGAGGTTGATCCTTCAACATTTGTAGAAAATGATCTTAAGGAATATATAGAAATTGGAATTAATAGATTGAGTCTGGGTGCACAGTCTTTTGATGATAAGACTTTGGCTGCAATAGGTAGAAAACACACTAGGTTTGAACTTATTGAAGCGTGTAGTTGGGTTAATAAATTATTTAAACAGGGGTTCTTATTAAGTTGGAGTCTTGACTTGATTGAAAATCTTCCAGGATTAACTCTTGAACAATGGTCCTTTGAATTGGAACAAGCAGTTCAAACAGAGGCTCCTCATCTTTCAATTTATGATCTTACGATCGAACCAGAGACAGTATTTGGGCGTAAGCATAAAAAAGGAGAGTTAAATATTCCAAGTGAATCTATTGCTACAAGTATAAATTTGAAGACTAGTAATTATTTAAAAAATAAAGGTTTTTCCCGATATGAGATATCTAGTTACTGTTTACCCTGTCACGCTTCTCGCCATAATCGGATGTATTGGAGTGGGAGTGGTTGGTGGGGTTTTGGCATGGGTGCTACGAGTGCTCCATGGGGTGAAAGATTTGCTAGGCCCCAAACTATAATGGGATACAAAAAATGGGTAGAAGACCAAGAAAATATAGAATTAGAGTCTTCATTGATGGGTAATTCTTCTAGTAAAATGCCATTGGATGAGCTGATAATGATTGGCTTACGAAGAAGGGAGGGTGTTCATATCGAAGAACTTGCTAAATATTCAGGTTGGACTGAAGAGAAATGCAATCAAAAATTGAAATTATTACTTAAATATTGGCATGATTTTTTGGATAAAGGTTTTTTAATACAAAAAAATGGTCGGTTTTTCTTGAGTAATCCCAAAGGGATGCAAATTAGTAATCAGATTCTGGTTCAAATGTTTATGTGGTGGGATTCTGTTGATTGAGCTGATGTTTCTTAACCCAACTCTTAAGAGCATTAATGCAAAGTTCTCGGCCTGAAATTAATGGTTTTGTAAATGGAGGCTGTTTATTTGAAAGCCCAAGTAGATCTGCTGTAACACGTACTTGTCCATCACATTGATTTCCTGCTCCAATTCCAATGACAGGTATTGTTAAATTCTTTTTTATTTTGCCTGCAATTTCTTCTGGAATATGTTCTAAAACAATCGCAAAGCATCCCGATTCTTGAAGTTTTTTTGAATCTTGGAAAATTTTCTCCTGACTCTCTTTGTCTCTAGCTTGTGATTTATAGCCAAGAAGATGCACTGATTGTGGGGTTAAACCAAGATGCCCCATTACGGGTATTCCCATTCGTACAAATCTTTCAATAACTAAAAGAGTTTCAGGCTCAGCACCTTCAAGCTTTACTGCTGATGCACATGAATTCTTTAAAAGGGTGCCTGCAGCCTCTACAGCCTTATCTTCGCCGCATTGATAACTTAAAAAAGGTAAATCAGATATAACCAAAGGTTGCTTGGATAGTGGTTTGGAAAATCCTCGACAAACGGCTTGAGTGTGGTGGAGCATTTGCTCAAGTGTTACTGGAAGTGTAGTCGCATGACCTAAAACCACCATTCCCAGTGAATCGCCAACAAGAACTACATCTGCACCAGACGCTTCAACCATTGATGCTGAAATTGCATCCCAAGCAGTTAAGACTGTGATCGGCTTGCCAAGTTCTTTTAAACGAACCAAATCTGTGGTTAGCATTTAATTTTTAATATCGTGGAAGGATATTGCTAATATTCTAATGACTCGGCCCCATGCGGCTTTGACGCTCAAATCTGGTCAGGACCGGAAGGTAGCAGCCATAAGGGATGCTCAAAGCAGGCGTGGATTCCGGGTCACCAAATTAAATTGATTTAAGGGTCCTTTCGTATTTGTCTGAGACGTAAGAATTCAGGTATTGATGCACCAGTCTCTCTTACCTCTTTCTGTTCATAAAGTGACTGAGGGTTAAGTCTAGCTTTTGTTCTCTGATTGGAATAAGACTGATTGCTGTCGAATCCTGTTGCGATAACTGTTACTTGAATTTCACCCTCAAGCTTTTCGTCAACAACTGCTCCGACAATGATATTTGCTTCTGGATCAACTACTTCATAAATCACTTCAGAGGCCGAAGTCATATCTTCAAGTGTCATATCTTTTCCTCCAGTGATATTGATCACACATCCTTTGGCTCCATCTATTCGAGCAGCCTCTAAAAGAGGACTATTGATTGCCGCTTGAGCAGCTTCTAAAGCTCTGGACCGTCCAGAACCTAATCCAATCCCTAAAAGAGCTGTTCCAGCCTCAGTCATAACAGATCGAACGTCTGCAAAATCTACGTTTACCAATCCAGGGCATGTGATTATATCGCTTATTCCTTTCACTCCCATTCTTAAGACGTCATCAGCACTTCGGAAAGCTTCTTGAAGGGGAGCTCCAGCAATCACATCCTTTAGTCTGTCGTTCGGAATTACTATCAAAGTGTCTACATTTTCGGCAAGTCTTGCAATCCCTTCATCTGCTTGTCTTAAGCGACGCCTACCTTCAAATCCAAATGGCTTAGTAACGATACCGACAGTTAAAGCACCACTCTCTTTTGCTACCTCAGCAACAACAGGTGCTGCACCTGTCCCAGTACCTCCTCCCATTCCTGCTGCAATGAAAACCAGGTCAACACCTTCCAGTGATTGTTGAAGGTCTGTCTTGGATTCTTCAGCGGCCTTTTGACCAATACTAGGGTTTCCTCCAGCTCCTAAACCTCTCGTTAAGGCTTGACCAAGTTGAACTCTATTAGTTGCAGAGGATTGCAAAAGTGCTTGAGCATCTGTATTTAGAACTCGATATGTGACTCCCTCAAGATCACTAAGAATCATTCTGTTGACGGCGTTACTTCCACCACCACCTACTCCAATAACTTCAATACGAGCAGATTGACTGGGCAGGATTTCTTCATCCATGTTGAAACTAGATTTGTTTCCGATTCCCATCACCATATCCAGGATTAGAACTCATTTTTTGGCATTATGAACAGCATCTCAGATTTCTGTTGGATTCCTGATTTAAATTAGTTAACAATTTAAATTATTAATATAAGAAAATTTTTCTTCTAGCTTTTTAAACTTGATACTAAAAACGTGTCATTGCAGGCCTTTAAGCTTTATTGATGCAGTTATTTTTCTGTTTTTAATTCTGGTTTGTTTGGATCTCGCAAATCAACAGTGTTTACTTTTGTGTTGATTAAAAGATTTGGTAATGATTCTTGAAGGACGTTTAGCTTGTTTATTTGTTCCATTAGTTGGTCAGTATTTGAACCTAATAAAACTGAATTGAATTGATCAGTCTTTATGCTGATTTCTTGGTAGGGGTTTAAGATTATTTTCTGAAGTTGGCTTTGTAAGCTAAATCTATTTTCGATTATTAAGGCGATCTCTTTGGTCTTATTGGGTTGCCATCCTTCAATAGATATATTTACTTTATTTTTTTTTGATTCTTTTACTAATTTTAGTGGTATCCAATATCCCTCAATATCAATCATTCCTTTCTCTGTTTTATTTAGGAAGGTTCTACTAGCAAAAGCGATTGGCTCTCTTTCTAGAATATTTAAATTAATACTTGCTGGAAAGAATTGCCGATTAATTGAAACGGCTTTAATTGGTAATTTTCTTAATAGTAATTCTTCAATTTCTTTAGGGTTTGATTCTAATAAATTTCTTGGAAAGTAATTTATAGCAGCCTTCTCTATATCTTTTCTGCTTAGTCCTGAGAGGCCTGTAATAGTAATTTCTTTTAATTCTATAGGCTTCCAAGCCTGGTCTAAATATGAAATAAGAAGAGTAATTGAAAGGCCACAAAAGAATATTAACCGCCAAATCTCAATTAGAAATTTTTTACTTTCAATTGATTTAATAGATTTTTTATTTTTTTTTCGATACCTTGCTTTTCGTCTTTGGTTTTTCACAAGTCACATCTAGCCCTTGACATGAGTTGATCCATCCATTGCCTTGCGCGTTCTGCATCTGAAAAAGGAACATCTATTTCTTTTCCTGCGCCAATAAGTCTAAGGCGACAGCGTCCTTGAGATTCTTGGGTAAGAGGAGCGTCTCCTGAACTTAGGGACATTAATTCAAGCATTTCTAATTGCTTTACTTCGAAAGTTGCTTCTTCCTTGAAACTTCCGGCTTCAAAACTGCTCCAACATAGAGAACCATCTTTTAAACGAGCAGCCCCAGTACCATCTAATTTGGCCAGCTCCGATCCTTTTGCCCAACTTAGGTATAGGCTTTGACGCCTTCTCTCTAGCCATCCAAGTGCCGTTAGCAGCACGAAAGCAATGAGTAGAGGTAACCATAGAAGACCGTGAATCATCGCCTGAAAAAAAGAGTATTAAATCCCATGGTTAATTTATTCTTTAGCTATGTCTAAGAGACTAGCAACAAGTTTTTCTAGTTTTAACCCAGAAGCTTCCCATAGCATTGGATACATACTTGTATTGGTAAAGCCAGGCAAGGTGTTTACTTCATTTAAATATACTTTTTGAGTGTTTTCTTCATAAAAGAAATCAACTCTTGCTAGTCCATAAGCATTAATGGCTTTGCATGCTTCTATTGCTAGGGATTTAATTTTATTAGATATTTCAATGTTTAGATCTGCAGGAATAATTGTTTTACTTAAACCTTCTGTATATTTTGTTTCGTAATTATACCAATCAGAACTAAATGTAACTTCACCAACTACTGATGTTTTCATGATTGATTTGCCGAGCACTCCGCATTCAAATTCTCTTCCTATTATATTTTTTTCTATTACAATCCTTTCGTCATAAGAAGAGGCTTGAGTAATTCCTTTTAATAACTCATCTTTTGCATATGCTTTAGTTATCCCAACTGAAGATCCTAGATTCGCAGGCTTTATAAAACAAGGATAATTAATTAGCTTATTTACTTTTTCGATAATAGATTTCATATATGGATTATCTTGAAGACTACTCCTGTCTAAACTTATATATGGAACTTGAGGTAAATTAAATGATTTAAATACTGACTTCATAGCTATTTTATCCATACCTAAAGCCGATCCAAGAACTCCCGATCCAACAAATGGCTTTCCGGTCAATTTAAATAATCCTTGAATAACACCATCTTCGCCATTGGGACCATGAAGAGCAGGGAACCAGATATCGATATCTTTACTTAGGCTTGTTAAATTAGCGAAATTATTTATCAAATTTACCTTCCTCTCTGAAAAAAGTGAATCTTTTTTTTCTTCCAATAGAATAGCTTCTGAAAATTCATGGTCATGCCAAAAACCAGATTTATCAATATAAATTGCTCGTGCTATAAAACGTTTTTTATTATTTAAATGATTTAAAGCTTTTAAAATAGTTCTTGCAGATTTTATAGAGACTTCATGCTCACTAGATTCTCCACCAAAAACAACTCCTATAATTAATTTATTAGTTGACATATTTAAATAATTAATAACCTATTAGGTGAGATTATTTTTTTGATATAATCAAACATTCAAAGTAAAGATCCTGTTAATGAAAATGGACGAATATCATTAATTTTTACCTTAATAAGTTCACCAGGTTGATGTAATCTTCCATTCTTTGAGCACATTGGAAAAAAAGTAAGACGGTTTGTACGTGTACGCCCCATTAACTGTAAACTATCTTTGGAATTTATATTCTCAATAAGTATTTCTTGAGATGAATTTCTATATCTTTCATTTCTTCCTTTGGCGATATTCTCTACTAAATTATTTATTTGTCTTAGTCTCTTAACTTTTATTTCTTCAGGTAATTGATCAGGCCAAGAAGCTGCTGGGGTGTTCGGCCTGGGAGAGTAGGCCGCAGTATTGACATGGTCAAATTTTATATCATCAATAACTGATAAGGTTTGCTCGAAATCTTTTTCACTTTCTCCTGGAAAAGCAACAATTGCATCACCACTAATAGCTGCGTTAGGGATCTTCTCTTTAATATAATTAATAATATCTTTATAGCTTTCGATAGTATACCCTCGCGCCATTCTTTTTAAAATTTTGTTGCTTCCACTTTGAAATGGAATATGAAAGTGTTCACAGACCTTTGGAAGTTTTGCACAAACATCTATTAATTCCTTAGTAAAGTATCTAGGATGGCTAGTTGCAAATCTAAAACGTTCTATTCCATCAATATCATGAATATATTTTAATAGATAGGAAAGTGTTATTGGTGTAGAGCTTCTTTGATCAGTAATCTTAAAATCCCTGCCATAGGCATCTATATTTTGCCCCAAAAGAGTTATCTCTTTATAACCACTTTTTGCTAACTTTTCTATCTCATATTTAATTGCCTCTGGAGTTCTTGACTGTTCTTTTCCTCTTACTGAAGGAACTACACAATATGTACAACGTTCATTACATCCGTAAATGATATTTACCCATCCGCAAATAGAACTATCTCTTCTAGGGTTGGTTATATCCTCAAGTATAAATTGTTCTTCAGTAGCTAGGACTTGTTGACCATTGTCAACTTGATTGAGCAAGCTTTCCAGCCGATTGGCATGTTGAGGTCCCATTAGAAGATCTATTTCGGGGACTCTTCTTAAAAGGGCTTCTCCTTCCTGTTGAGCTAGACAACCTGCAACGATAATTTTTAAATGTGGTAATAATCTTTTTCTGATCGCCTGTCTACCTAGGTAGCTATAAACTTTTTGCTCAGCACTATCACGAATAGTACATGTGTTGTAGAGAACTAAATCAGCCTTAAGTTCTTCTTCTGCTAGGTGATATCCCATCTCTTCCAATATCCCAGACATCCTTTCTGAGTCGGCTTTGTTCATTTGACATCCAAAGGTGGTGATCCAATAGCTGCCTCTAAACTTATTAATAGGTTCTTTTATACTTTTCTGTAGTTGAGCTGTTGTCATTGCGAATCTATATTTTTTCTTTGAACTAAAAATAGTCTAGAAAATTTATAAAATAGGATTAAAAAAAAGAATTAAAGGGCGAGTGAGGGGATTCGAACCCCCGGATGGCGGCACCACAAGCCGCTGCCTTAACCACTTGGCGACACCCGCCTCATACTGAGAATCTACCAAAGTTTTGTCATTTTAAGTTTGTAAAATGACTTTGCTAAATATCTTCCTCTATTATTCTAACTGGAAATTTTCTTGAATTATCACTTTTTGTATGTTGATCACAACGCATTTCTAAGATATTAAAGTTACTGTAAATTTGAAGACCTTGAAAAGAGGCTTTGGATTTGGGGATCGTATTTTTAGGTGACTTTCGAAAAAGAAGAACTTTTTGCAACTACTCAAGCATCAGGATGCATAGATGTTTTGGTGCCCAGATGTTTGATTGGGAATGGAGCAAATATTTGTGGGCTACCAGTTGATTTGGAGGGGTTGTGTTCGCTTCGACTCTCCTGGAAAGATGGAAAGATTTCTTCAATCAAAGGGATACCTGAAGACTCTAAGCTCCCTAATGAGATTCTCTTACCTAGATTTACAGAGCCTCATGCTCATATTGATAAGGCATTTACATGGAATCGTTCTCCTAATTTAAGAGGTAGTTATGAAGGTGCTCTTGAAGCAAATTTGAGACATTATGAAGCTAGATCCGAGGAGGATTTACTTTGTAGCTCGGAAAAATCATTAGATTTAGCCTTTTCAAATGGAATCAGAGCAATACGCTCTCATATTGATAGCTTTGGAAAAAATGCCCTCAAAGATTGGGATCTTATAGGGGACGTTAGAAAAAAATGGCAAGAAAAAATTCTCTTGCAATATGTAGCTCTAGTTCCATTGGAGTTTTGGGAGACATATGAAGGTGAACTTTTGGCTAAAAGAGTTGCATTTTCTGGAGATCTTTTAGGAGGAGTCGTTGCACCACCTTATAACAAGAAAAAAACTTTTAAATCTTTAGTGCACTTAATTCAGCTTGCAAATCAGCTTGATTGTGATATTGATCTTCATATTGATGAGTCTCAATCAAGTGCTGCAGCAGGGTTGAAATTACTTTTAAAAGCATTAGAGCAAGTAGAAAATAAGGTATCAATAACTTGTAGTCATTTGAGTAGCATGGCTCTATTAGGTCAACAAAAATTATCCCAGCTGGCGGCAAAAATGTATACCTACAAAGTAAATGTAGTAGCTTTGCCACTTACTAACTCTTGGTTGCTAGGAAGAAAAGATCGTTCTACGTTGATTAAACGCCCATTAGCCCCTATTTTCGAATTGCAAAAGGCAGGGGTAGTTGTAGCTGTAGGAGGCGACAATGTGAATGATTCTTGGTTTCCTCTATCAAGTTTTGATCCGATTAATTTGATGGCCTTTTCAATGTCAATTGCTCATTTATCACCATGGGATAGATTAGGACTTTCACCATTTAGCACCTCTGCGGCACATTTGCTCGGTCTTGAATGGAAGGGGTATTTAGAAATAGGAAGCCCTGCTGATTGGGTGTTGTTAGATTCAAATAGTTGGGTGGAAGCATTATCAAGCAAACCTAAAAAAAGAGTAGTAGTTAAGGGGAACTTCTTGGATTAAATTCTTAAAGAAAAACTCGAAATTTATTGATTTCCTCTAATGACTCAGAAGTACGAAATAGAAAAAGTTAAAAGCGAGCTCGAATTAGTTGTCGATTTGGAGCTTTATCAAAAATCTTCGGACTTGAAAAGGCTGTCTAAAGATTTTTATGATTATTCTCCGATACTAAATAAGCAGTTGAAGAATTGTATCGCTGAGATAGTAGTTCGTCCCTTATCTGTAAATGCAATTATTAATACAGCCGAGATTTGCAATAAATATTCTGTTCCTTTGACCTTGAGAGGTTCAGGAACAGGGAATTACGGGCAATGTGTCCCTCTGAAAGGTGGAATAGTTATGGTTATGTCTGGTCTTCGTAAGATAAGAAATTTCAATAAAGAAACAGGAGAAATAACAGTTGAAGCTGGTTGCCTCCTGAGAGACATTAATGAAGTATTGATTGACTATGGTCGCCAATTACGATTACTCCCAAGCACCTGGAGAAGTGCATCAGTTGCTGGTTTTATTGCTGGAGGGTCGGGAGGCATAGGCTCTGTTAGATGGGGCTTTTTACGAGATCCTGGGCATTTAAAAGAACTCGAAATAATAACGCTAGTGGACTCTCCTCAAAAAATGAAGTTATTTGCAGATGATGCAGAAGCTTTGAATCATGCCTATGGAACTAATGGGATAATTAGTGCATTAACAATAACAACAACCCCTTTGGTTAAATGGCATGAAGTTGTTGTCGATTGTTTGGAGTGGACTCAAGCAGTGCAACTATTAAAAAACATCAATTGTGCTGCACTTGATCTCTATTTAGCGACTCTATTAGAGAAAGAGATTGTTGATAGGCTTCCCCACTGGTGTGGCAAGCCAGAAAATAAACATAGAATTTTACTTTTAGTTGCACCCGATGGTGTGAGCACAATTCGACGACTTTCAAAATTAAGTAATGCAGACTTCTATGATCTTGGTCCTGAAAACCTAAAGGCTGGAACAGGCTTACGAGAATTATCTTGGAACCATACAACTTTGCATATGCGCAGCCTGAATCCTAATTGGACATATTTACAAATGCTTCTTCCTCAACCTGAGTTAGAGATGATGCAAATACTTAAGACTGAGTTGGGTGATAATCTTCTTTGGCATATAGAATGCGTTCGTCAGAATGGTGAGCAAAGAATGGCTTCTTTGCCAGTAGTGAATTGGCAGGGGGAAGAATCAATGAACAAGTTGATAAGTCGTTGCAAAGATTTGGGAGCTGTAATTTTCAATCCACATACAATAACTGTTGAGGATGGAGGCCTTGGTGTGATTGATTCTGATCAAGTACAGGCCAAGAGGAACTATGACCCAAAAGGCCTCCTTAATCCTGGAAAACTTAAAGGATGGTTGATGAATAGTGACCCTTCCTAGATGATTTTTCTAGTATAATTAAATCAACTATCAAGTAGTTTCTTATCAAATAGATCGCCTATTAAATATAGTGATCCTGCTATAACAGGTGGAGGAGATACCCATTTTTCTTCCTTTAGAAGGATCAATAAGACTTCTTGAACACTATTAGCTTCATTTATTTTATTTGAATACTTTGGACAATAATCAAGAATTTGTGCTTTAGACCAGCTGTTATGCCAAGGAATAGGAACTATCCATGCCATATCATTCTTCTTGAGAAGATAATTTAAAATGTTCTTAACATCTTTTTGTTTTTGAATACCAAGTATCCACATAACTCCAGACTCTTGATCTTTCCATGTGTT
Source organism: Prochlorococcus sp. AG-315-I14 (assembly GCA_003283665.1). The sequence goes on from QBWF01000002.1 coordinate 53,055, forward strand.
TCTCTCTATTGATAATTGTTTTGCTGCATTTGGATTATGAGCACCATCTAGAATAACTGGCATCCCTTTCCATTTGCATTCTTGAAGTCTTGCAGGCCATTTTGCGATGGAAAGACCTTTGCGAATATTATTTTCAGAAATATTCCACCCAATTTTCTTTAATGATTCGATAGCACCTTTTGCTACAGCTGCATTTTCTCTTTGTATCAATCCTGGTATGCCTAGGTCCCAATCATTTGATAGCGGTTTTACCCAGTGAATTTCCGCATTTTGTCTTTCAACTGTAGCTTGCAAGATTCTATTAACATTAGGGTGCTGATTTGCGGTGATAACTGTACTCCTTGGAGTTATCACAGCGGCTTTTTCTTTGGCGATTTCTTCTAAGTCATCACCTAAGTATTCGCAATGATCAAGGCCTATAGCTCCTAGAGCGATAATAGGTCTATGTCCATGAGAAGTTGTTGCATCAAGCCTTCCCCCCAATCCTACTTCAAGAATAAGGAGCTCAACGCTTTTTGAGGAGAAATATTTTAAAGCGATTGCAATTACTGATTCGAAAGGAGTTAGCTCATATTTCTCTATTATTGGGCTTATGCTTTTTTTTAAAAAATTAAATTCTTTTATTGGTATTTGTTTGTCATTTATGCATATCCTCTCAATCCAATCTACTAAATGGGGTGAGGTAGTTATTCCGGTTTTAATGCCTACAGTTGTGAGAATACTATTGATGAAACTTGAAATAGAACCTTTACCATTTGTCCCGGCTATTTGTATCGCAGGGGTCTCTTTACAGGGAAGGCCCATGTCATGGATAGCCATTCTCATACGATCTAATCCAAGATTCATATCTCGTTGTTCAGATGTTTGCCCTTTTAAATGAAAATCTGATTTTTTTATGAAAGCTTCTTTAGGCATGTGTCGAGCTTCTCTAAAAGTTGATTGATTTCATTTTTTGTAATGGTTAAAGGAGGGACAAATCGAACTACTTTTTCACCGGCAGATACTATTAGTAATTTTTCTTGTAAAGCAGCTTTGACAATGTCTAGTGCTGTCAAATTGATGTTGTCTTTTAATACAAGCCCCTGAATGAGTCCCATTCCTCTAGTTTTAAGAATAATCTTTGAATATTTTTTAGAAAGATTAGTCAACCCATCTTTTAGTTGGTCACCTCGCTTCTTTATTTTTGTCAAGAGGTTTCTTCTCTTGATTTCTTTTCCTACTGTCAATGCTGCTCTGCAAGCAAAAGGATTCCCACCAAAAGTGCTGGCATGGTCGCCAGGCTCAAATATATCAGCAGATTGATTTACTAAAAGGGCTCCAATTGCATGCCCTCCCCCAAGTCCTTTAGCTAGTGAACAAACATCAGGTTCAATACCAAATTGCTCATAGCCCCAAAGAGTTCCTGTCCTTCCCATACCTGTTTGAACTTCATCGAATATCAATAAAATATTGCTCTTTGAACATTTATCTCTGATTAATTTCAAGAATGACTGTTTCCCAACGTTTACTCCTCCTTCTCCTTGTATGGGTTCAATTAATACTGCAGCTATTTTTGGACCTGTTTCTTCTAATTGAGTAAATAAATTTTCAAAAGATTCATTGTCGTTGTAATTGAAGAATTTAAAACCATCGACCATCGGCTCAAACCCTTTATGGTATTTAGGCTGACCTGTTGCACTTATTGCTGCAAGAGTTCTTCCATGAAAGCTTTCCTTGCAACAAAGAATAATTGGTTGATTGATATGACGATTTTGATGCCCATGTTTCCTGGCTAATTTAATAGCAGCTTCATTAGCTTCAGCTCCGCTGTTGCAGAAAAAGACGCTCTTTGCAAAACTATTTTTTGTTAACCAATCTGCGAGTTCCTCTTGCTCGGGAATTAAATAGAGATTGGAGACATGCTGTAATTTATTAAGTTGTTTAGTTAGGGATCTTTTTAGCGCTTTATCACTATGACCGAGTGAACAGGTTGCTATTCCTGCAATCCCATCAAGATATTTTTTACCATTATCATCCCAAACCCAAGAGCCTTTGCCTCTTATTAGATTTATTGGGAATCTTTTATAAGTTCCCATTACTGAAGTGGGAGCGGTCGGACTTGAACCGACAAACCCGAAGGTGCCGCATTTTGAGTGCGGTGCGTCTACCAATTCCACCACGCTCCCTTGTTTCTAATTTTATGTCAAAACTAGCAAGAATTTGAAATTAAGCTGCTTTTTGATTGGTATTTATATTCTCTTCTTCAATTAAAGCTTTGGATGAAGGTTGATAATAAGAAACTTTTCTGACTTTTCTATAAATGTTTGCCCCAGAATTATTTAATTTTTCTTCTAAATTTTCATATCCTCTGTCGAGATGTTCTAGCCCTGTAAATACACTCTTCCCATTTGCTGAGATACATGCGAGGACAATCGCAGCTGAAGAACGTAAATCTCCTCCCATAACATTTGAGCCTTTTAATTCTTTTACTCCAGTAATTAGAGCAACATTTTTATTTACATGAATCGAGGCTCCCATCTTTTGTAGTTGACTAACATGTTGCATCCTGTTTTCAAAAACTTTTTCTTTAATTTTGCTTGAACCTTTTGCTGTTGCCATCAAAGCCATAAATGGAGCTTGAAGATCTGTAGGGAATCCTGGATATGGCCGAGTAATTACATTTACTCCTTTAATTTCTCGTGGAGTAATTTTTAAGTAATTCCCAGTTGGGATAATTGAACATCCACACTCTTTAAGCTTTGAAATGACTGAATTTAAATGGCTTAATATTACTGGGCCCACAAGGACTGTAGAACGAGTTATGGCAGCTGCTATGAGTAGGGTTCCCGCTTCTATTCTGTCTGGGATAACACTATGAGAAGTTCCTTTTAAAGTCTCAACACCAATCACTGAGATCCTTTCAGACCCTGCGCCTTTGATACGAGCTCCCATGGAATTGAGCATTTCTGCAAGATCTTGGATCTCTGGTTCTTTGGCTGCATTGCATATCGTTGTTGTACCACTTGCTAAGCAAGAGGCCATTAAAATTGTCTCGGTTGCACCGACGCTTGGGTAATTAAGGGTTATGTTTGCTCCTCTTAATCTTTTATTTTGGCTCGCTATTTTGGCAGTAACCACATCATTTGTAATCTCTACATTTGCTCCAAGAGCTTTCAATCCATTGATGTGTTCATCAACAGGTCGTGCGCCAATATCGCATCCACCAGGTAAAGGTATTTTTGCTTCTCCAAGTCTTGTGAGTAATGGACCAATACAAAAAAAACTTGCTCTTAAGCTATTTACGAGCTGACGAGGTAATTCTGCGTTGAAAATATCAGATGCATCAATCTCTAAGAACTTTGAACCTTTAGTTAATTTTGCCCCCAAAATGCTAAGAATATTTGACATGACATCAATATCCGTAAGATTCGGGACATTTTCTATAACAACCTTTTCCTTTGTCAAAAGAGTAGCAGCCATCAAAGCAAGAGATGAGTTTTTTGCTCCACTCACTTTCAAAAAACCAGACAGCTCAGTTTCTCCTTGAACCTCCAAATGTAGCGGAAGAGTTTTATTTTTTCTTGTCTCTACGCTACTCATGCATAATTACTACTTACGAAATCATGATGCCAAGAGGACCTTACATCGTCTAGTCTGAATTATCGAAAATTGATGGCTTTCGGTTAAATAAATACTTTATTTCTTCTTTTTAGAAGAAATTTTTAGCGTTGGCTTCTCTTCAATAAGATCTTTTTTTTTCAAACTAGATCTATTGTGAAAAGATTAAGAAAGGTATTTTTATTATGAGTAAAAATAAATTTCACAAAATTGAAAATATTTTGAGGTCTAGAAATTAAAAATCTAAATTCACCATTGATAACTAGTCGACGCAACCCCATAGTTCGTAGGTTGCGGTCTCTTGCAAAAAAAGAAGGAAGAGAGGAACATTCATCTCTATTGTTAGAGGGCACTCATCTTCTTGAGGAGGCTTTAAAAACTGATTTCTTACCTAAGGAGATTGTTGCTACTATTCTCTGGCTTGATAATCATCAAGAACTTGTAAGTAAGATATCATCTGAAATTTCATTCGTTTTAGTGAGCAAAGATGTTTTGGAGGCATCTTTGACAACTGTTAATCCTGATGGGGTTGCTGCCGTTTTCCCTTTATCGGGATTACCTCAGCAGGATAAAAAGCCGAAACATATTTTAGCTTTGGATCGTATCCAAGACCCTGGAAATATGGGGAATTTATTCCGTTCAGCTCTAGCAGCTGAATATGACATGATTTGGTTAGCTTCAGGTGCAGATCCCTTAAATCAAAAAGTTCTAAGATCATCAGCTGGCGCAGTTCTTCGTTTGCCTTATGAACGAGTTGATAATGATTCTTCTTCTTGTGTTGAAACTCTTGTTAATAAACTAAGAATTGCAATTGATGATAATTATCAAGTAATTGGAACAAGTTTGCCTAATAAGAAAACTGATAAAATCGTTTTGCCATATTGGGATTTGGACTGGGAACTCCCAACTGTATTGGTTCTTGGCAATGAAGGATCGGGTCTCCATCACTTACTTAAGGCTTGTTGTACGACGCTTGTGACTTTGCCTCATAGTCCTTTAGTTGATTCTTTAAATGTCGCATCTGCAGCAGTTCCGCTGTTGTTGGAGCTACAAAGAGTAAAAATGGGTAAGGGTATGTTTTGAAAACCGTGAGTGAAATGATGTTTGATTTTGATTTAATTGTCATCGGGGCTGGTTATGGAGGCTTTGATGCCGCAAAACATGCGGCCGAAGCAGGTCTTAAAGTCGCAATCATTGAAGCAAGAGATATGGGCGGGACCTGTGTTAATAGGGGCTGTGTTCCTTCTAAGGCTTTGTTAGCAGCCAGTGGAAAAGTTCGTGAATTAGCTAATGCTCCTCATCTTGCTCAATTTGGCATTCATTCAGCACCAGTCAGATTTGAGCGCAAGAAAATTGCTGATCATGCAATAAATTTAGTGGAAACTATTCGAAAAAATTTAACTAAAACTCTAGAAAGATCTGGTGTTGAGATACTTCGAGGTGAAGGACGATTGGAGGGGGTTCAGAAGGTTGGTTTAAGAGAAACAAATGGAGTGGATAGGATTTTATCTGCTAAAGATGTCATTTTGGCGACAGGATCAGATCCTTTTGTCCCCCCTGGTATTGAAGTTGATGGGCGAACGGTTTTTACTAGTGATGAAGCAATAAATTTAGAATGGTTGCCTAGGTGGATAGCTATTGTGGGAAGTGGATATATAGGCTTGGAATTTGCAGATATTTATACGGCTTTAGGTTGTGAAGTCACAATGATTGAAGCTTTAGAAAAAGTAATGCCAACTTTTGACCCTGACATTACAAAGATTGCTTCAAGAAATCTAATTCAAAATAGAGATATTGAAACTCGTGCTGGTGTATTAGCAACCAAAGTTGTCCCTGGTTGCCCTGTTGAAATAGAGCTTTCAGATGTAAAGAGTCGTGAAATGATTGAGGAGCTTCAGGTTGATGCTGTGTTAGTCGCAACTGGGCGTATTCCATCAAGTAAAAATCTAAATTTGCAATCTCTTGGAATTGCAACTAATAGAGGTTTTATTCCAATTGATGATGAGATGAGGGTTCTAGTTAATGAAGTTCCAATCCCAAATCTATGGGCAGTTGGAGACGTTACTGGGAAATTAATGTTGGCACATACTGCTGCGGCACAAGGAACTATCGCCGTCGAAAATATTCTAGGAAAATCAAGAAAAATTGATTATCGAAGCATTCCTGCTGCAACTTTTACTCATCCTGAAATTAGCTCTGTTGGACTTTCTGAAAAAGAAGCAAAAGATCTTTCAGCAAAAAATAGCTTTGATCTTGGTATCGTGAAAAGTTATTTTAAGGGTAACTCTAAAGCTTTGGCAGAGTTGGAGAGCGATGGTTTATTGAAGTTGCTTTTCAGGAAGGATACTGGAGAGGTTCTTGGGGCTCATATTTTCGGCTTACATGCTGCTGATTTAATACAAGAAGTTTCTAATGCAATTTCTAGAAGACAACGAGTTAATGACTTAGCAAAGGAAATTCATACCCATCCAACACTAAGTGAAGTCGTGGAAGTTGCTTATAAACAGGCTTCTCTACAATTAAATAATTAATAATTATTCAATAAGTTAATTTTGAAAATGTTTATTTCTAGAAAATCATTCATTAATTTTTAATTATGGAAATCAGAAGGCGACCACCAAATCCAAGTATCAAAGTAGCAAACTTAGAATATGCAATTCCTCATCCAGATTCAAAACCTAAAAGTATATTAGAAGAAATTGTTTGGGAAAAGGATCGAGAAGTTGAGATAGCAAGAAATAAGGTTCCATTGGAAGATCTTAAAAAGAAGATTAAGGGTTTACCAGAAACAAAGAATTTTATAGAAGCATTAAAAACTAGTAAAACTAAGCCTGCTCTAATAGCAGAGATTAAAAAGGCGAGTCCAAGTAGGGGAATTATTAGAGAAAACTTTGATCCTAAATTGATATCAAAAATGTATCAGGAGGGTGGAGCAGATTGTATATCTGTGTTAACTGACAGGAAATTTTTTCAAGGTGGTTTTGATGTCTTGGCTGAAGTTAGAAAGGAAGTTCAAATTCCTATACTCTGTAAAGATTTTATTATTTATCCCTACCAACTTTACCAAGCAAGGGCTTCAGGCGCAGATGCCGCGCTTTTGATAGCAGCCATTCTTACAGATATGGACCTGAAATATTTATCAAAAGTCGCAGAAAGTTTAGGATTAAAAACTTTAGTAGAAGTTCATAATTCTGATGAGTTAGATAGAGTACTTAATCTGGGTACATTTCCGCTTATAGGTATTAACAATAGAGATCTAAAGACTTTTAAAACTAGTATTAAAGTTACCAAATCTTTGGCTGAAAGTTTTTCCGACCGTATTCAGAATCAATCTATAACCTTAGTAAGCGAATCAGGTTTGTTTAATCGCAATGATTTGAATATGGTGAGTAGTTATGGTGCTCATGCTGTTTTGATTGGGGAAGCTTTAATGTCTCAGAATGATGTTGAATTAGGAGTCAAGAAAATGATTGGAAATCTTTAGAATAATTAATTTAACTAGGGATTACTCTCTCAACGATGCCTACTATTTCACTTGCCTTGATTAATCCAAATTGACGACTATCGGAACTTGAATATATATTGTCACCTCTCAATTCAATACCATAAGTATTAATACTGTGAACCCTTTTTATGATTAGCTTCTTGTTGATTGTTGGATGATTTGCAATAACAATATCACCAGTTTTTAATTGAGCCTTTTTTCTTATTAGGTTTTTATAAACAATTAGATCTCCTTCTCTAAGGGTGTTTTCCATTGAGTTACCGACAACACGTAAATGTTGTCGGTAACCACAAATCAAGGAAAGTAATGTACCTAAATTTGCTTTCTTGAAAAGATTCTTATCAGCTTGCTGTAACCCAACTATCACTTCTACCTTTTGATGCCCAAAACATTGAATGGATCTTCTTCACAGCTTCTAATAACTCTTCAGCTTTACCTTGATCTATATTTACTTTACAAGCGCTACAAAGTTTTGCTGCTTTCCAGAAAGTATCATGAAGCTCTGGATAAGTTGATAAATGCTCTGGCTTGAAGTAATCAGTCCAAAGTATTAAAAGCTCTTTCTTCGCTTTCTGGGACTCCACTTCTTTGATTGCCACGAAGCGAGAAAAAGTATTTTGATATGCTGAAATTGAAGCTTGATCGTTGCCTGCAGGATTAAGAGCAAGAAGTTTTTTTGTCATAGATAAAACTGCTTCCGCTGCAACTCTTGCTGAAGCAGGATCGTATACTCCACAAGGTCCGTCACAATGAGCATGAACGGACTTAGATGGAATTTGCTTGAAGATTGAGGAAAGTGTAATGCTCAACATCTGAGAATAATTTAAAACTTTTTTAGAGATTAATGGCGATTATCCACTATCGCCATAGGTTCTGTTCAGGCTTTCTAATATTTCAAGAATGAATCACTTCACATCCAATAATTCCACTTCAAAATTCAAAATCGAATTAGGGGGGATTGGACCAATGCCTCTACTTCCATAACCAAGTTCAGGAGGGATGATTAATCTTCTTTTGCCCCCAACTTTCATGCCTGCAACACCTTCATCCCACCCTTTTATAACCATTCCTGCTCCTAGAGAAAATTCAAAAGGTCCTCTTCCATAGCTACTATCAAATTCATCACCATTCTCAAGTGTTCCTTTGTAATTCACTGAGACTCTTGTTCCTGCAATTGCTTCTTGCCCATCACCAATAGAAAGCTCTGTGATTTTAAGTCCAGTTGAGGTTGTTTGGGATGTCCCTATTTCGGCTGCATCACCAAGAGGAGAACTATTTGAGGTCGATTTGTCTGAAGCCATAATGAAAAGTGTTGGGTTCGGGTCCTCTGGATCTAATTCAAAAGGATTATTTACGATTTCTTTGGTTATTGTGCTTTGCCTTAGATCAGCTTGCATTGGAAGCTCGCTTTGCAAGGCGGATACTGTAGTTGGGGAAATTATCTGGCTGATCACTGCGATGATCAAGCAGCTAACAAAAACAGAAAAGCTGATTAAGATTTCTCTCACAGGAAAATCAATTAGTAATCAAAAATATTCTTACAGATGAATACCCAAATTAGTTTTATTTAAATGAAATCCAATAACTTAAAAAGGAAGTGAAAAATTACACAAGGGGGTTTTTATATAAATTAGAGTTATGAAAAACATATATTTTACTTTCTTTAAAGCTTTTTTAGGAGGAGGACTTGCAGGAATAACGCTTGGAGAGGGATATGGATTATTTATGCCATTTGCAATTTCATTACTATGGTCTGTTAGTCGTTATCCATGGGCAGGATTTTGTTGGGGTTCTGTTGCAATTTTATTAAGCCATAAATGGTTATTAGCTCTTCATCCAATTAGTTGGATAGGCGTAAATCCAGATTTAAGTTTGCCTATAATTATGATGGTTTGGCTTTTTTCTGGTGTCTTTGGAGGTGCCTTGGTTGGAATTTGGTCTCTTTTAAGAAATAAATTTAATTTTGATCGGTTTTTATCTCATTATAAATTTGAGAACAAAATTATCTACGCAATTTTTTTATCTTCTATTTGGGGGTTAGGAGAAGAAATACTCTCTAGAGGTCCTTTGTTTTGGATAGGAATTGGATCAAGTTTATTGCCAGATGATAGGTATCTTGCTGGATTAGCTAGATTATTTGGTACAGGAGGCTTAGCAACTATTCAGTTGATGATTGGATGGTGGATATGGCAAATTATCATTGGTTTTGAATCTAAGAAAAATTTAAAGAAATTTGTTCTTCTGGGTTTCGGTTACATTTTCATAGCTCATTTCATAGGGTTTTTGTTATTGATTGATTTTCCTGATATTGGAAAACAAAAGGTTGCCTTATGGCAAACAAATATCCCTATTAGGAAAAAATTTAATAAGGAAGAGATAAATTCTTTGCCATCTAAAGTAAATCGAGCTCTTAATTATGCAAGTGATCTGGATGCATCTTTTTTAATTGCTCCAGAAGGGACATTACCTTTAAATCAATCTTCGATTGAGAATTTACCTATAAATTTCTTATCAGGGGGATTTAGGAAAGTAAGAGGTTCTCAAAGAAGTTCATTGCTTGTGTTTGATTCAGAGGAAGAGACTTTTTCGGTTGCACTTGATAAATATAGGCTGGTACCTTTAGGAGAATGGATCCCGGGCTTTACTGCAAAGTTTTTTCAAAGTGGTCTTTCTGCTGTTGGGGGGCTTGATAGTGGTGAGCCGTCAAGACTTTTAAAATGGGAAGGCCCCTCCTTGGCAGGGATTATTTGCTATGAATTGAGTAATGGGAGTGCTATCGCTAACGCAGTACGAGGAGGAGCAGAATGGATTCTGGTAATTGCAAACTTAGATCCTTATCCAATTTCTCTTCAAAAACAATTTTTATCCATTGCTCAACTTAGAAGTATAGAAACAGCAAAAGATTTAATTAGTGTTGCAAATACGGGACCTACTTCTTTGATTCAAAGTGATGGGAAAATTGATAAACTTTTTCCATCTAATCAAGAATTAATTGAATCAGTAGAACTCTCTCTAAATAATAGAAAAACATTCTATACAACTTTTGGTGATGCGCCTTTAATCTTGACTCTTTGTATTAGTTTTATAAGTCTTATTCGATTAAATAAATCTCATCTAAGAGATGTTTATTTAGCCGATACGATTCCTCCTCCAAGAACAAAGTCTCCACAGTAAAAAACTGCTGCTTGGCCAGGTGTGATTGAAAATTGAGCTTCTTTAAATCGAATTTCATACCTAGAAGTAATTTTTTTAGGATCTTTTGAATTGAAATCCAATGGTATTAATTCAGCTTTTACAGCAGAACTTCTATATCTAATTTGAACTTCTATTTCTATCGGGCTTAGAGGTGCTTTTATTGATACCCAATTTACTTCTTCTACAAAACAATTTGACTTACCAGAATCGGATCTTGGGGCTACAACAACTTTATTTAAGGAGGCATCTATTTGTATTACATGCAATGGCACTTCCCAGGCAATACCCAGACCTTTTCTTTGTCCTATTGTGAAATGTTGAATTCCATTATGTGATCCTATTAATGTTCCATCTTTAAGAACAATATCTCCTTTCTTAGGAGGAATATACTTATCAATAAATGCATGCATTGATCCATAATGTTCTGCAAGACAAAGGTCTTGACTCTCTGGTTTGTTAGCAGTTTTTAATGAATGTTTTAATGCTTCTATTCTTGTCAGATCTTTAGTTAACTCTCCAAGGGGGAAAATTGACTTTCCTAAGATATCTTGGGAAAGATCATATAAGAAATAGCTTTGATCTTTTTTAGGGTCTTTACCTCTTAAAAGTTTATGTCTATTTAACCCATCTCCGGGAAGGTTGTTTGTCTCAAAGGCTTCATCGGAGTATTTTATACGTGCATAATGACCAGTCGCAATCTTATTAAACTCTTTATTGGTTTCTACCCATTTTAGCATCTCTGAAAACTTAACAAATTTATTGCAGCGTGAACATGGTAAAGGGGTAATTCCTTTTTCATAACCTTCTACTATGTTATTAATTATTTCTTTTTCAAAGATATCTTTTGAGTCTATTATGTGATGCTTAATTCCCAGTTGTTCGCATATACCTGCTGCATCAATCAATCCATCTGAACAGCATGAACCTTTACCTTTCATTAGCCACAAAGTTAATCCCACAACTTCCCAACCTGCTTCACACAGAAGTGCTGCAGTTAATGAGCTGTCTACACCACCAGAGAGTCCAACTACAACTGAATGATCACCAGAAAACTTTTTCAGTGAATTTAACGTATTTGCAATAGTCGATTCAGATGACAAATTGGATAGGACTTCTTTTGTTTCTTTGATATTCACAGTCATGGGCATTAATGCGAGCTTTTATTCATAGTGGGCTTGGTTGCTGTTTGAATTTGAACTGGCCTAAATCTGATGCAAGTCATTTAATTGTTTCTGGTAAACAGATGCAGACTATAGAAAAAGAAATTCTTTCTAATGGGATGCCTGTAGAGGCTTTGATGGAGAAAGTTGGAAATGAAATTTCTTCATGGATTCTAGATAGACAAAGTTTGATTGAAAAAGGAGCAGTTTTCCTAGTAGGCCCTGGTCATAATGGAGGAGACGGACTTGTTGTCGCAAGAGAGCTTTATCTAGCTGGAGTTGATGTCTCTATTTGGTCCCCTTTCACAATTAAAAAGGACTTAACTTTAAGACATCTTAATTATGCAAAATGGATTGGTATTAGAATTTTGCAACATCAGCCCCAATTGGATCCAGATGTTTTGTGGATTGAAGCATTATTTGGATTGGGGCAAACCAAAGCTATACCTGAGCAGATCATTGATCTATTAATTTCTAAGCAGAAAATCAGTTCAAATAAGTTGATTAGTATCGATGTCCCTGCGGGTTTGTGTGCGGAAAGTGGTAAAGCAATATCAAAAAAAGCTTGCAAAGCTAATTCAACATTGACTATTGGACTTTATAAATCTGGATTGATTCAAGACTCGGCTCTCAGTTTTGTGGGGAATTTAGAAAGAGTTGATTTAGGTATCCCAGAAAAGGTTCTGGTTGGTCTGTCAGGAAATCAGCCTTTAAGGATTTCTTTCTCAGACTTGTTAACTTTTAATTGGCCAAAACCTGAAAAAAATAAAAGTAAATATCAGAGAGGGAGAGTTTTAGTTATTGCTGGTAGTCATAGGTATAGAGGTGCTGCATCTCTTGCCTTGCAAGGGGCTTTAGCAAGTGGGGTTGGGAGTGTTAATGCAGTTTTGCCTGAAATCGTTTCCACTGGATTGTGGAGCGTTTTCCCTGAAGTTGTATTAGCGGGAGAATTAACTAATCACTCTGATGGATCGTTGAATTTAACTAATATTTTAGAGGAATTGGACTTGGAAAAGTTTGATTCTATTTTGATTGGGCCTGGAATTGGAGTTCCAGAAGGGATAGATATTTTCGGCAATACATTGCAAAACTTCAAAGGTTTACTTGTACTTGATGCTGATGGCATCAATCGCCTTTCATGTACTACTCGAAGTTGGAAATGGCTTTCAGAAAGAGAAGGTCCTACTTGGATTACACCACACATTAGAGAATTTGAGAGGCTTTTCCCGTCCATAGATTCTTCAAACCCCCTTAAAGCTGCAATGGAAGCTGCCAAAATCAGCGGTACATCGCTAATCCTAAAATGTGCTCATAGTGTGATTGCTGATCCTGGAGGAAGAACTTGGCAAATAGGGCAAGTAGATTCAAGCGTTGCAAGAACAGGATTAGGAGATGTTTTGGCTGGGTTTATATCTGGAATGGGTGCTTTGGGATTTGCGACTAATAAAAATTGCAGTACTGATTTACTTGCTGCCTCAGCGCTAATGCATGCATATGCGGGAGCATCCTGTAAAAAGGGAAGCAATGCTAGTTCTATTTCTCAGTTTTTAAGTGAATCAGTCAAAAGATCGAAACGCCTTTGAATGTTTTGAAATAAACATTTACAAGTCGGAGACTGGTTTGTTCATTGGCAATTGTTACCGTTTTGACACCAGAATCTGAAGCCTTCATGAAACCTTGGCGTATTTGCCATTTTTAGTAGGAAAGTCTTACCACTTTAAGTTCGGGTTCAAGAAACAATGGTTTCATCAGCACCCAAAACTGCCGACTCACAAAAACGACGCAGTAGCGATCCAATTAGTTGGTATCTTTCTTCAATAGGAAGGGTGCCTCTTTTGACGCCTGCAGAAGAGATTGAACTTGGTAATCAAGTTCAAACGATGATGGGTCTTACTGAAGATGGGCAAATAAAAGAGGAAAGCAAAAACTTTACTTCTCATCAACGCAGATTGATTCGAATAGGAAGACGAGCTAAAGAAAGAATGATGAAAGCGAACCTTCGCCTTGTAGTGAGTGTTGCAAAGAAATACCAAGGTAAAGGTCTGGAACTACTTGATTTAGTTCAAGAAGGATCTCTAGGCTTAGAAAGGGCTGTAGAAAAATTTGATCCGACGCGTGGTTATAAGTTTTCTACTTATGCTTTCTGGTGGATCAGACAAAGCATGACAAGAGCAATAGCTTGTCAATCCAGAACTATTCGTCTTCCTGTTCATTTGAGTGAACGTTTGGCAACTATTAGGAAAACAAGCTTGGATTTAGCTCATAAACTTGGTGCTATGCCTAGCCGACTTGAAATAGCTGAAGCAATGGAGATTGAGGTTGAAGAACTTGATTCTATTTTGAGACAAGCTTTAACAACTAGTAGTCTTGATGCACCTGTAAATGGAGATGAAGGTAGAAGCTTTTTGGGGGATTTAATAGCTGATAGTTCTGCAGAAGAACCTTTGGATAAAGTTGAGCAAAGAATTCACCAAGAACAGCTTGGTCGATGGTTAAGTCATCTAAGTGAACAAGAACAGCATGTTATTAGACTTAGGTTTGGTTTAGAAGGTAATGAAAGGCATACGCTTGCTGAGATAGGGAGATTATTGCAAGTCTCGCGTGAAAGAGTTAGGCAAGTTGAGTTGAAAGCACTACGCAAGTTGAGGAACCTTACAAGAAAGCTTCCAAGTGGCATTTAATTAAATTCTCTGAATTTAATTGGTTACTTTATTAGTCTGCCCAAATATATTTTGTAAGCTCACTGGGGTCAGGTTCTGGTGCGGCTAAAGCAAAATCAACAGCTTCATTAATTTCATTTTCAATTTCGTGCTCAATATTTTTTAACTCTTCATTAGAAACTAGTCCTAGATTAATCAAGTCATTTTTTAATTTTTCAATAGGATCTCTCGTAGCCCAAAAATCTTTTTCTTGTTGAGATCGAAGCTCGTCAGGATCAGCTAAAGAATGTCCTCTGAATCTATAAGTGAGACATTCAATTAAAGTGGGCCCTTCTCCTGCTCTAGCTCTCTTGACTGCCCTTTGAGCTGCTCCTCTGACTGCTAAAACATCCATTCCATCCACCTCTTCGCCTTGCATTCCGAAAGCGGCTGCCTTCCTCCAGATTTCCGTTTCACTAGTTGCTCTATCGTGAGCCATCCCAATGGCCCACTTATTATTTTCAACTACAAAAATGATTGGTAATTTCCACAATTGGGCCATGTTTAAGCATTCATAGAATTGACCAATATTGCAAGTTCCATCTCCAAAAAAGGCTGCAGTAACTGAATCACTATCATTCTCTTGAAGAGCATCTTTTTTATATTTGCTAGTAAAAGCAGCGCCAAGTGCAACTGGAATACCTTCGCCGATAAAGGCATAACCGCCTAGAAGATGATGTTCTTTTGAAAAAAGATGCATTGAACCTCCTCGTCCTTTGCTGCATCCAGTTTCTTTCCCGAAAAGTTCACTCATCACTTCTTTTGCAGGGACTCCAGCACTTAAAGCATGAACATGATCTCGATAAGTACTGCAAAACCAATCATGCTTTTGTTGCATTGATCCAATTACACCAGTACTGATTGCTTCCTGTCCGTTATATAGATGAACGAACCCAAACATTTTCCCCCTGTAATACATTTCAGCGCATTTATCTTCAAATCGTCTTCCCAAAGTCATATCTTTGAAAAGATTTAAAGCAATTTCTCTATTGATTTGAGCTGGTTTAGCAGTACTCAGATTGCTTAATCTATCAGCATGTTCCCTGTTCTGAGAAGGGTCTTGACTGGTTTGACCTGGGTGGTGGGACGTTGCTTTGTTCATGCCTGCACTTATCAATCCTGTTTAGACTTTAATCGCCAATGGATGCAAAATGGATAAAACCCCTTACGATGCCTAGAGGTTTTTTTAATTAACCTAATAGCGATTGGAATTACCTATTGATCATTTTCGCTTATTGGGGGTGAGCCCTTCTGCGAATGCTGAGGAAGTCCTTAGGACTTTTCAGCTAAGGCTAGATCGTCCTCCCCAAAAAGGCTTCACCTATGATGTATTGGCTCAAAGATCTGAGCTTTTAAGGCTTTCTGCTGATCTTTTGTCGGACAATGCACAACGTAAAGGTTATGAAGTTGCTCTCTTAGAAGGTGCATCTGGGCTTGATTTATCATCAAATCGTGAAGTTGCGGGTTTACTTCTTTTATGGGAGGCCAAAGCTTCTTACCAAGCTTTTAAACTTGCAAAAAAAGCTTTACAGCCCCCTCAGACTCCAGCGCTGGGTAGCAGTAGAGAGTCAGATTTGACGCTTATAGCTGCTTTGTCTTGCAGAGATGCTTCAATTGAAGAGCAAGCTTGTAGAAGGTATGCCTCTGGTGCTGACTTGCTCCAGGAAGGTATACAGTTGTTACAGAGAATGGGCAAACTTTCTGAAGAAAGAAAGATTTTAGAGGCTGACTTAGAGGCGTTACTTCCATATAGAATTCTTGATTTGCTTAGTAGAGATATTGGAGACGATCAGTCTCGTCAAGATGGATTGAAATTATTGGATGACTTTGTACTTAAAAGAGGTGGATTAGAAGGAGAAAAAAAATCAGAGAAAATAGGAGGATTAAGCCAATCAGATTTCGAGCTGTTCTTTCTTCAAATCAGAAAGTTTTTGACTGCAAATGAACAATCAAAATTGTTTATTAATTGGTATAGAAGAGGATCTGAAGATGCAGGATTTTTAGCTGCATTTTCATTGATAGCTTCTGGCTTTTCCTATAGGAAGCCTCAACTTTTGCAGGACGCAAGAAGATTCTTAAGAAATGTCAATATCAATGGTTTTGATCCAATGCCATTGATTGGGTGCTTAGATTTATTGCTCGCTGATGTTGAGCAAGCGGAAGCTCGTTTTAGAAGTAGTTCAGATGAAAAATTAAAAGATTGGTTGGATAATTATCCAGGTGAGACACTAGGAGCTCTTTGTGATTATTGCTGTAATTGGTTGAGAAAAGATGTTCTTATTGGATTTCGAGATGTTGAGATGAAAGAGGTTAATTTAGATGATTGGTTTGCTCATAAAGAAGTTCAAGAATATGTAGAGAATTTAGAAACTAAGCCTGGGGCCTTAGGAATTGCAAAAGCAGGTTTTTCATTCTTTTCTTCTCTTTCTTCTGATAAGCCTTCAGAGAAATATTCAACTATCAAGGAAGAATCAGCAGGAAGCTTGCCAATGCCTGGAGGCTCTTTAGATGAACTGTCGATAAATCAGCTATCTCAATTAAAGAAAAAAGAGGCTTTATTCAAATTTGCATTAGTGAAAAATATCATTTCATTAATTGCTTCGAATTTTGGAAAAATTAAAAAGTTGGAATTTTCATCTCTTATTTCTAGGCATCCTCTTTATACAAGTACTTTTGCATTTGTTGGGTTATTTGTTGTTGGGACAAGTTTAGGAATTCTTACACAAAGAAAACCCTCTATAAATAGTATTTCTCAATCTGATTTGACTAAAACTCAAGATGATAAGCTAGATAATTCCTCTATGAATTCGGCCAACAACATAATAAGATCAAAAGTTGAGAAGGTAGTTCCTCTTAGTGAAAATGTTCCATCTGAAGAACAGATAAAGATTTTAATAGAAGCTTGGTTGAAAGGTAAATCAGATCTTTTAAATGGAACAGAAAATGATGATCTTTCCATTGTCTCAAAACCATCCCTTTATAAACGGGTTAAAGAAGAAAGAAAAAAAGATCTTGTTTTAGGACAAAAGCAGATTATTAATGCAAATATAATTTCTATAAATATTGGACAAATGTCAGAGAGAAGAATTGTGGCAGATGTTGTATTGAACTATAAAGATAAGAGAGTTGATTCATCTGGGAATATTTCTTCGGAAACAGTAATACCCTCTTTGAAAGTTAAATATGTTATTGGAAAGAATAAAAATATTTGGCAATTGGTTGATTATATTAGTGGCAGCTAATTAATTACTTTTTACTATTAATTTCTTGAAGTCTTAAGAAAATGTTTGAAGAACTAACTAGTCAATTTGAAGATGCTGTCAAAGCCCTAAAGGGCGAGGCTAAAATTTCAGAAAACAATGTAGATGATGCTCTCAAGCAAGTTCGTCGTGCTTTATTGGAAGCAGATGTAAGCTTGTCTGTTGTCAAAGAATTTATAGAGGAAGTTAGAACGAAAGCACTAGGAACAGAAGTTGTTAGAGGTGTCAATCCAGGGCAGAAATTTATACAAGTAGTTCACGAACAACTTGTAGCGATAATGGGAGGTGAAAATGATCCCTTGGCAGAATCTGAAAATAAACCAACTGTTATTTTAATGGCTGGACTCCAAGGAGCTGGAAAAACTACTGCGGCAGCAAAACTTGGTCTTTATCTAAAAGAAAAAAGTCAAAAGCCTTTATTAGTTGCTGCTGATACTTATAGGCCAGCTGCAATTGATCAATTGATTACTTTGGGGAATCAAATAGATGTTGAAGTTTTTAATTTAAGTAGTGATATAAAACCTGAAGAGATAGCACGAAGAGGACTTGAAAAAGCTCTCCAAGAAGGCTTTGACACTGTCCTGGTAGATACTGCTGGCCGTCTTCAAATCGATAACGAAATGATGGGTGAGATGGTTCGAATAAAAGAAGCTGTTCAGCCTGATGAGGTTTTATTGGTAGTTGATTCCATGATTGGCCAAGAGGCTGCTGACATAACAAGAAGTTTTCATGAAAAAGTAGGAATAACAGGGGCTGTTCTTACAAAACTTGATGGAGATTCAAGAGGGGGCGCAGCACTTTCAATTAGAAAAATTAGTGGAAAAGCAATTAAATTTATAGGTACTGGAGAGAAAGTTGAGGCATTACAACCTTTTTATCCAGAAAGGATGGCAAGCCGAATATTAGGGATGGGTGATGTTCTGACTCTTGTTGAAAAGGCTCAAAAAGAAGTTGAAATAGCTGATGCCGAGATCATGCAAAAGAAGCTCCAAGAGGCAACTTTTGACTTCTCAGACTTCGTAAAACAGATGCGAATGATAAAACGCATGGGTTCTTTGGGCGGATTGATAAAAATGATTCCTGGAATGAATAAAATTGATGATGGAATGATTAAAAGTGGAGAGGATCAACTTAAGAGAATTGAAGCGATGATTGGTTCAATGACAGCTGATGAGAGGTCCAAACCTGAATTGTTGGCAGCACAACCATCTAGAAGGAGACGAGTGGCTAATGGCAGTGGTCATGTAACGGCAGACGTAGATAAGGTTCTTGGAGACTTTCAAAGAATGAGGGGAATGATGAAGCAAATGTCTACAGGTGGAGGTTTACCTGGGATGGGAGGTCTTCCTGGTTTGGGATCTGAATCAGCTGGTCTTCCTTCATTGGGAGGTAGTAGTAATCAAGTTCAATCTAGAAAAGGTCACGGAGGCCAAGGTCTACCGCCTCGACGAAAACGACCTATCAAGAAAAAGAAAGGCTTTGGTGACCTTTAGAAAGCACAAAAGCTAAATTAATCATCAGTAGAGTATTATTTAAATACGAACTTTTGAGTTCCTTTCATTTACAAATAAATCAAAGATGATCAAGCTCCGCCTAAAGCGGTTCGGTAAAAAGCGTGAGGCTAGTTTTCGTCTTGTTGCATGTAATAGCACATCTAGGCGAGATGGGCGTCCTCTTCAGGAATTAGGCTTTTACAATCCAAGGACCAAAGAAACAAGACTAGATACAGAAGCATTGAGAACGCGTCTTGGACAGGGTGCTCAACCCACTGACGCGGTAAGAACTTTGTTAGAGAAAGGAGGACTTCTTGAAAAGAAAGTTCGTCCTGCTGAGCTAGTTGGTAAAGAAAAACAAGAGAAAGAGAGAAAAGCTAAGAAAGATGATGCGAAATCATCAGAAGCTTCTGAGTAAGAAGTTTTAAATGATTGTTAATAGCTTGAGAATTTTTCATGTCTGAAGCAACCACTAACGGTCGCTTTTGTATAGATTTGCCAGACTCTGATGCTGCTACAGCTTTGTCAGGGACAGGTCAGTCAACACTTCACAGGCTAGAAAGTCTTACAGGTGCTTCTTTTTCCATGAGGGGATTGCAGCTTGAAATAAAAGGTAGTTCTGATCAACTGGAAAGAGCCGCAGCGCTTGTTGAATTAGTGAGACCCATTTGGCAAGAGGGGCAAATTGTTTCTGTAGTTGATCTACATTCTGCAATTGTTGCTTTAGATGCTGGTAGAAAAAAAGAATATGC
>QBWF01000003.1 GCA_003283665.1 Prochlorococcus sp. AG-315-I14
GGGATCGTAGTGGGATTAAACGGTTTGGCCACTTTCTTGCACCTCTTGATGAAGCGCTTATCCAAGCAGTAGTTGATTGTTCTGGAAGACCACATCTAAGTTTTGGATTAGAAATGCCATCACAAAAAGTAGGGTCTTATGATACTGAACTAGTCAAAGAATTTTTTGCTGCCGTATCAAGTAATAGTGGATTAACACTCCATCTAAGACAACTTGATGGAACTAACACTCATCATATTATTGAGGCTTGTTTTAAATCTTTTGCAAGAGCATTGCGCATGGCTACTGAAATTGACCCTCGTCAATCAAGTCATATTCCAAGCAGCAAAGGAGTTCTTGAACAAGCTGGAAGTTGAAGCAATCTTATTAAACAAACCCATTTCAAGAATAAGCTCGCAAAAAGGTTAGGTTTAAGCGAAAATCAAAGACCAGTCAATCAAAGTTAGTGTCAACAAGTTATTTAGCAACATCTAAGTCAACTGAAAATAAGACCTTCGATAAAGAAGATTGGTCTAGTGCATATTGCAATGTTGAAAAAGAATTAAATAATGCCGAATTAAATCTTTCCAAAGGATCAATACCAAAAGATCTTTCCGGAACTTTTTATCGAAATGGTCCGGGAAGATTAGAGCGCGGAGGGAGATGGGTACATCATCCCTTCGATGGTGATGGAATGATAGCTGCATTCAGATTTAGCAATGGGAATGTAAGTCTTACTAATCGTTTTATTCGTACGAAGGAATGGGAAGAAGAAGAAAAAGCACAAAAATTTCTTTATAGAGGTGTTTTCGGCACTCAAAAAGAGGGAGGGGTCTTAGCAAATGCATTGGATGTACGTCTCAAAAATATTGCGAATACTCATGTCGTTAAACTTGGAAACGAACTGTTAGCGCTATGGGAAGCTTCTAGCCCTTATGCAGTCAACCCCAACACTCTTGAAACAATTGGAATATCAAGTTTAAAAGGAGTTTTAAAGAAAAATGAGGCTTTTAGTGCACATCCCCATTTTGATCCTGGTCACCATGAAGAGCCAAGGATGGTGACTTTTGGAGTTACAACAGGTCCCAAAAGCACTATAAGGCTTATGGAATTTTCAACAGACGGAGAAAAAGCAGGGTCTCTTTTAAGCGATAGAAAAGATTCTTTTAATGGATTTGCCTTTTTGCACGATTTCGCAATTACTCCAAACTGGGCAATATTTCTACAAAATGCCATCAGCTTTAATCCTTTACCTTTTCTGCTCGGCCAAAAAGGAGCGGCACAATGCTTATCATCCCAAAAAGATGGGGCTCCAAAGTTTTTACTAATACCTAGAGATAGTGGAAAATTTGCAGGTGAATCCCCCAAAACAGTTGATGCTCCACAAGGTTTTGTTTTTCATCATCTAAATGCCTGGGAGGAGAATGAAACTATCAATGTAGATAGTATTTACTATGAGGATTTTCCTAGCATTGGGCCTGATGATGACTTTCGAGAAATTGACTTTGATCTTTTACCTGAAGGTATATTAAAAAGGTGTCAAATCAATCCCAATAAAAATAAATTTACTGCCAGAACATTGAGTAACCAATGTTGTGAGTTTGCTATGGTTAATCCCATCTTAGAAGGAAAAAAAGCTCGCTTTAGTTGGATGGCAACTGCTGACAAGAAAGAAGGAAATGGTCCACTTCAAGCTATAAAGAAATTAGATTTATTTAATAATGAAGAGATAATATGGAGCACAGCACCAAGGGGATTTATAGGAGAACCTATATTTATTCCTTTTAACTCATCAAAAGCTGCGGAAGATCAAGGATGGGTAATAGTTTTAGTTTGGAACAGTATTCGCTCTGGAACTGATTTAGTAATTCTTGATGCAAAAGATCTTTCTGAAAAAGCAATTCTAGAGGTCCCAATTTCTATTCCTCATGGATTACATGGAAGCTGGGTTGAAGAATAAAATCCTAATAATTTAATCAATACCCTAAAATCAATCCTTCAATGAAAGCAATAGTTTTTCTAATTTAGGTTTGATCAATTTAAAAGCATTTCCTCTATGTCCAATTTGTTTCTTGATATCATGATTCATCTCTGCGAAAGTAACTCCTAAACTAGCTACTTCAAATATTGGATCATATCCAAATCCATTTTCACCTCTCGGAGAAAATGTTATCAATCCTGAACAAGAACCAGTGACCTCCAACAAGACTTTATCCCCAGCAGCTACACATAAAGCACATTCAAACTTAGCCTTCCTATTTGAAGAATCTTCTAGTTTGCTAAGTATCTTTTTGACTCTTTCCTTATCAGATTTTGCATATCTAGCTGAATGAATTCCTGGAGCTCCCTCTAATGCCTCAACACTCAATCCTGAATCATCAGCAAGTGACAAAAAACCTGTTTTCTCACTTACTGCAATGGCTTTAATTCGTGCATTCTCTTGAAATGTCTTTCCTGTTTCTTCTACATTAAAGCCTTCAGGATGATTAAAAATATCTAGAGGAAAACTACTTAAAAGATTACGAAATTCTTTTACCTTTCCTTTATTACTACTAGCAATCACAAAAGGAATTTTATCTAAAGCCATTTTCTTCTAAAAGATTTTTTGCATAATATAAAGTAGACATCGCTAGTTTTTTGGACGGGGCTTCACAATAAATTCTTAAAAGAGGCTCAGTTCCTGAAAAGCGAAACATCAACCAATGAAATCTATCTAGTATTAGTTTAATCCCATCAGTGGAAACGACTTCTAAAACTAATTTATTACCAATTGAAGAAGGAGTTTTATTTTTCAGGAAAGCTTCCAAACTTCTTCTTACTTGCATATCTTTAAGGCTTAAATCGATCCGTTCAAAATGACTTTCACCAAAACGAGAGTAAAGATTATCTATTCTTTCTCCCAACGGCTTCCCCTCTGAAGCTATTGCCTCTAACAAAAGCAATGCTGTGAATAAAGCATCACGCTCTGGAATGTGATGCCCAAATCCAACACCCCCTGATTCCTCTCCTCCAATTAACACTTTACCCGAAAGCATTTCTTCAGCTATATATTTAAATCCAACTGGCTTTTCAAGAACTTCTCTACCTAAATCTTCCGCAACAAAGCGCATTAAATCCGAGCCACTTACTGTTTTCACAACAGAACCTTCCATCTTCTTAACTCTTGCAAGATGATCAATAAGTAGAGGCATCAATAACTGCGTATTGCAATATTTTCCCTTTTCATCTATCGCTGCAATTCGATCGCCGTCTCCATCGAAAACCAATCCTATTGATAACTGTCCAACTTCAAAAGAATTTTGAATCTCAGTAATCAATTGATTCAAATAGGGCTCCAAAGGTTCTGGAGGGTTCCCCCCAAAGGAAGGATCCCTTTTTGTTCTTATTTCTTGCAAGACACCATCAGCTTCAGCACCAAGCAAATCGGTCATGCAGCCCGCTGCAGAACCATACATTGGGTCAACAATTACTTTTAATCCTAATTTTTTCAAGCCATTCAAAATATTAGGGATATCAAATTTCTTACTAATTCCAGAAAGATGCTGATTACGAAAATCAAATCTTTCTGTTTTGCCATCTATGGGAATAGATATTCCACCTGCTTTAATTCTTTTTTCAACAGCGTCAGTAAAAGAACTATCAACGGACCCTCCCAAAGGACCTTTTATTTTAAGACCCAACCACTCAGGTGGATTATGACTAGCTGTTATCACCAATGCACCTAGAGCATTATTTTCTACCACTGCCCAACTGCATGATGGTGTAGGCAAAGCAGAGGAGGCCAAAATAGGTATAAGTTCCAATCCTCTAACTGCAGACGCCACTGCTTCCGCCATCTCTTCAGCAATAAAGCGACGATCAAAGCCAATAATTATTGTCTTAGCTCTTTTTTGATCTGAATAAGCTAGTTCCTGAGCGGAAGCTGAAGCTACCAATAATAATCTTTCGAGAGTGAAATCTACCCCCAAGATCCCTCTCCATCCATCAGTTCCAAAAGAAATTGGCTGGTTGGTGAGATTCAATTTATTTTTTTTCATCTTTTATTTAGGAGAAAATTTGATCTACAAGAAATACACATTATTCTCGTTATATGAATTGGAAAAAATCAACAGCAATTAGTGATCACCTTCTAAGAAGTTGGATTCGTTGCAGAAGAAAAGCCTGGCTTGAAGTTCATGGTAAAAAACAACAAAAAATTTGGACCGCTCACCATACACTTCAATTAAATCATCAAAAAGACTGTTTTTCTTTTCTCCATCAGAAAAGTTATGGGATAGGAATCCAAGCATGTAGAAGTGGTAAAAATATTGCTTATGGATTAAGGATTAAATTCCCTTTCTCCCCGAATCAAAGTCTTAAGGCAAATTTACCTCTTGTAAAGAAAACTACTGGAGAAAGTATTTGGGGAGATTTTTCTTATCTACCTGTTTTTGCTCGGCAAGGCAAAAAGTTAAACCGAGAGCATCGATTAACACTTGCTATGAGAGGGAAGTTACTCGCAGAACTACAGAAATCTCCTGTTTCAAAAGGATTAATTCTTTATAAAAATAATAAAATCATAAATATTCAGAAGCTGAAAATTCAAGAAGAAGTTAATAAAGATCTTATGGAATCAATAATTAGACTAAATAAGGATCTTCAATTAAAAAGTCCTCCACCAATAACTTCTAATCGTAAAAAATGTACCATCTGTGCATGGAAAAAAGCATGTAACAAAGTCGCGAATGATGAAGGCCACTTAAGTGAAGTAAGTGGAATAGGCGCCAAACGAAAACTTTTCTTAACGCAGCTAGGTATTAATAATATAAAGGAATTGTCAACTATTAATCATAATGATTTAAAAGAAGGTCTCAACAGGTTTGGTTTGCAACATGGTGATATTTCTAAACAAATAATTTTACAATCAAATTCTCAACTCAGTAAGACACCAAAAAGAATAAATCCGCAAAAAGTAATCCATAAATTTAAAGATGCTCAAGGCTTTCTTATTTACGATATAGAGTCTGATCCAGATATTAGTCATGACTTTTTACATGGATTTATTAGATTTCCAAAAAGTATTAATGAGGTGATACAAATTGAGAAAATCAAATACCAACCCTTACTAAATATCAAAGAAGACGCTGAAAATTATGTATGGAAAAGGATAGAAAAGAAACTAAACAGAGACAATAGTTTACCAATAATTCATTATGGAGAAACAGAACCACTC
Source organism: Prochlorococcus sp. AG-315-I14 (assembly GCA_003283665.1). The sequence goes on from QBWF01000003.1 coordinate 5,192, forward strand.
TCTTTATTAAAATTAGCAAAGAATCAAGGAGCTAATTCAAAAGAACTAGAAACTTTAAAAAATCGATTTATTGATATCCATTTATTAATTAAAGAATATTGGTGTCTTCCGGTTAGAAATTATAGTCTCAAGTCAGTTGCTGATTTTATAGGTTTTAAATGGAAACAAGAAGGTGCAGACGGTGCAAGAGCCCTTTTATGGTGGAGACAATGGAAGAACTCACGAAAACAGAGTAAATTTTTTTCTAAAAACTTAAATTCCATTTTTGAATATAATCGTGATGATTGCTTGGCAACCTTAATGATTGCAAAATGGCTCATTACTAACGACTAAATAGCTGAAAAAATCAAGGATCACTAAAAGAAATTGGCTTCTTAAACTTTACATAGTCACCTTTTGTCGAAAGTAGGTGATCTTTATGCAAAGAATGATTTCTAATCAAAGCAAGTCCATTAAAGTGATTTTCATTAATTTCAATTGAAGATGTGATTACACCTGAGATCTTTTGTGCTCCATCATCTTGATTTATATATTTGAACTTTTTCCCAACTTCAAAATCATTAGAGTCCCCATTAGCCTCCCAGAAGCGAAGTTGATGTTTAAAAGAATTTGCCCTTAAAAACCTCGCAATCGCCTCTTGTCCTAAATAACAACCTTTATCTACTTCTACAAAATCTCCTAATCCTAATTCATAAGGATTAGTATCTCCGTCTATTTCTCTATCTAATGATGGAATCCCTTGTTTTATCTTCCATATCTCCAACTCATTCAAGCTTATTTTTTTATATTTATGAACCCCAGATAAAAATACATCATCTGATTTTATCCAATTAGATTCTGATGACTTCCAGGACTCCTCTGCAGAGATTATTTGTACTCTTCTACATTCATTAATACCTTCTAACTTAACTTTATCAGCGGGGAAAATAACTGAATTAATTCCATCTTTAATGGAATTAATTTCTCCGGAAAGAATTATCACTTCTGCTATTTCATCCATTAATCTAATTTCTAATAAAGCTTTTAAATTTCCCTTAGTTGATAGCCAACAACTTCTAAAAATATTTCCCTTGTGTTCAGAGTGAACATCTGACGTTGTTTGACCATGCAGAAAAGCTCGAACTCCTTCACCTTTTAATGTTAAAGAAGGAAAAGTTTCGTCCCAAAGAAATAATTCCTTTTCAGTCATTACAAACTTTGAGCTCTCTCAACAATTTCATCAAGCTTGAAAAGACTAACCAAGTTCAAACCAGCTTCATGCATCGCAAACTCTCCTCCTTCTTCTCTATCTACTATGGTTACTACTTTTTCAACCAAATAGCCTTCTTTTCTAAGTTGATTAACCGCTTTCAACGAAGATCCTCCAGTTGTTACGACATCTTCAAGGACCGTAATAAGAGAGCCTTTTGGAGGCAAGGGCCCTTCCAGCCAAGCTCCTGTTCCATGTCCTTTTGCTTCTTTTCTCACAATCAACCCACTTAGTTCTCTCTTTCTCTGAGCTGCAAGCACGACAACTCCACTTACTAAGGGATCCGCCCCTAAGGTCAAACCAGCCACTGCTAAAGAATTTTGATCTATATGACTTAGCATTAATGAACTTATCGAGACAAGTCCTTTGCCAGAAAGACTTACTGGCTTGCAGTTGACATAATGGGAACTCTTTTTACCTGATGACAAAGAGAAATCCCCAAACTTATAAGCTTTTTGAGCAAGGAAAGTCAAAAGATCGTTTCTAATTCCTTGGAATGAAGTCATCAATTCGTTCATATCCTTATATACATGCTTAATTATTAAACATCTTGGTGGTATCAGGAATATATTTACTTATAGCAAACCAATTAACTATCATCATAAAAGCTTTGGTTCTGCTCTCTTGGGGGTGTAGCAATCTGGTGAATGCAGCGAACTCATAATTCGCCTTAGGCGAGTTCGATCCTCGCCACCCCCATAGAAAAATTCTTAATGAATTTATTAATTCTTTGCATTTTGCTTGTACTACCAGCATTTTTCAATGCAGCGGAAGTAGCAATATTACGTCTGCGTCCTACTAAAGCTCAAAGGCTGGCCGAGGATGCTCTTTCAGGTTCAAATTCTATTCTTCGTCTTCAGAAAAAATTAAGGCGCACTCTCTCAATCTCTCAACTAGGGATAACGTTATCTTTGGCTTCCTTAGGTTGGATTTGTAAAGGTTTGGCAAGTTATTGGTGGCCAGGAGAGACCTTAGTTAACCGTTTTCTTAATTTATCCTTTTTAATAAGTATTGTTTTACTAGCTACTGTCATAGCTGGGCTGGTACCAAAGGCTTTGGCTCTAAGTCAACCAGAACCATCAGCACTAAAGCTTGCCCCGCTTTTGGAATCGGCAATAAGGTGGATGACTCCATTACTTTCATTATTAGAAAAAATCACTTCTTTAATACTTAGAGTTGTCGGCCTAAAATCTCAATCGGAAACTCTTGCTAATGCCTTTTCAGCAGCAGAATTAGAAAAATTAATAGAAACAGGTGGAGTGACAGGTTTAAAACCTGACGAAAGAAATATTCTTGAAGGTGTTTTTGCCTTGCGAGATACTCAAGTTAGAGAAGTTATGATCCCAAGAGCAGGAATGGTAACTCTTTCAAGAGAAGTGCGCTTTGCTCAAATGATGGAAGAAGTTCATAAAACTAAGCATGCGCGATTTCTGGTTATCGATAACTCTCTTGACAAAGTTCTTGGCGTTCTAGACCTAAGGCAACTTGCTAATCAAATAGCTAAAGGAAAAATGCAAGCAGATACATCTTTAGAACCTTATATAAAGCCAGTTGCTCGTGTTTTAGAAACCTCTACTTTGGCAGAACTTCTACCTTTAATAAAGAAAGGAAATCCCCTTTTACTAGTTGTTGATGAATATGGAGGTACAGAAGGTTTAATCACCTCAGCTGATTTAACAGGCGAAATTGTTGGGGATGAAATTCAATCTGACAATAAAGAGCCTGAACTTAGGCCAATTGATGAAACAAGAAAAATATGGCTTACTTCTGGTGATATAGAAATAATTGACCTTAACAAGCAACTAACCTTAGAGTTACCGGAGGCTGATGATCATTACACCCTTGCTGGCTTTTTATTAGAAAAGCTCCAAGAAGTTCCAGTGTCAGGAGAAACTCTTATTCACAATGAAATTTACTTTGAAATTATCTCAATGAAAGGTCCAAGAATTAACCAAGTAAAAATAATTCTTCCCAAAAATCCTCTACAAAAACCAACTTAAATAGTCCTAAAATGTCATTTAAAACCAATTTCTAATATGAATAAAAATATTTCTCCAGTAAAGGTTGGGGTTATAGGAATTGGGAATATGGGATGGCACCATGCAAGAGTTCTAAGTCTTTTAAAAGATGCAGAACTTGTTGGAGTTGCAGATCCAGATAGTAATCGTGGTGATTTAGCTAAAGAACAATTTAGTTGCAAGTGGTACAGCAACTATAAGGACTTATTAAATGAAGTAGAAGCTGTATGTATTGCTGTGCCAACGTTATTACATCATTCAGTAGGTCTTGAATCTCTAAATTCTGGCAAGCATGTGTTAATTGAAAAGCCTATAGCAGCCAGCAAAGAAGAAGCCTCATCTTTAATTAATGCCTCAAATAAGGCACAAAAAATATTACAAGTTGGACACATTGAAAGATTCAACCCAGCTTTTAGGGAGTTAACAAAAGTAGTCGCAAATGAAAAAGTAGTAGTTCTGGAAGCAAGAAGACATAGTCCTCATTCTGATCGAGCAAATGATGTTTCTGTTGTATTAGATTTAATGATTCATGATATTGATTTAGTAATTGAACTTGCAAATTCCAAAGTTGTAAGAATTGCAGCTGTTGGTGGATGTACTGGGAAAGGGCCTATGGACTATGTAAATGCAACACTTGGCTTTCAAAATGGTGTTGTAGCAAGTCTTATAGCCAGCAAAATGAGTCATAGAAAGATTAGAAACTTAAGTGCTCATTGCAAAGAAAGTCTTATAGAAACAGATTTCTTAAATCACAATATTCATATTCATAGACAAGCTCATGAGTGGTATTCAGCTGACCATGGAGAATTACTTTATAGAAATGATGGTTTTATAGAAGAAGTAAGCACAACATCAATTGAGCCTTTATATGCTGAATTGGAGCATTTCCTGCAGTGCGTTAGAGGTAAAGAGAAACCAGCTGTGGATGGACTTCAAGCATCACGAGCCTTACATCTTGCTAATTTGATAGAAAAAGCTGTTGAGAACCAAAACCAAGGAATCTTAATCAATGAAGGAATATAGTAATAATCAGAAATATTTAATTAATAGAAAAAAGATCCCATAAAGAAAGGCGACAGTTGATCAAATCATCTGTCGCTTTTTGGTTTTCTAGAAAACCTATTCCCTTTTCTTGATATTTTAGAATCTAAAATAAAAAGTTTTAGTACCTAACGGAAACCAACTGCCGCTTGCCAGACAAATACAAGCAGAAAAAAGAAGATAGGTATTAGTGGAAGTACATCCACAGTTGGAGCAAAAGCCTGATATGCAGTAGGCAGTTCAGAAAACAAGCTGAGATTAAACAGTGCCATCCCTAAGAAATAATGGACGTATTAAGAAAGCACGCTACCACGTATGACGCGCTTTGGACTGACTCTGCCATGGAGCGAAATCCTCTGAAAAACAACCTTCTTCAATTGCCTGCCGCATTGCACTAGTAAAACGAATCAAATGAGTGAGATTATGCAAGCTTAAAAGAGTAAGACCTAGTAATTCTTTGTTACGAATTAAATGATGAATATATGACCTTGAATAAGAAGTACAAGCTTCGCAAGGGCAAGATGAATCCAATGGTTTGTAATCGTCTTTAAAACAAGAGTTTCTCAAATTCCATGTCTCTCCCTGAATCAAAGCACTACCATGCCTACCTAATCGAGTTGGAATAACGCAATCAAAAAGATCAATACCATTTGCTACCGCAATAGCCATTTCTCGCAAGGTTCCAATTCCCATTAAATATCTAGGCCGATCCTCAGGTAATAAAGGACAAACTTGTCTAACAACTTTATGCATTTGGGTAATTGGTTCACCAACACTTACCCCTCCAATGGCAATCCCAGGTAAATCAAAGCTTGAGACAATTTTTGCACTCAATTCTCTCAAGTGACTAAAACACCCACCTTGAACTATGCCAAAAAGTACTTGATCATTTTTCGAGTGAGCTTTAATACATCTTTCCAACCATAAATGAGTTCTATTACAAGCCGCTTCAACATCTACCTCACTAGCCGGAAAAGGAGGACATTGGTCAAAAGCCATTGCAATATCTGATCCTAATGACATTTGTATTTGAATAGCTTTTTCTGGTGTTAAATAAATTTGTCTTCCATCTCTAGGATTTTGAAAAGACACACCATCATTGTCGATTTTATTTAATTTAGCCAAACTAAACACCTGAAATCCTCCTGAATCAGTGAGTATTGGTTTTTGCCAGCTCATGAATTCATGTAATCCACCTGCCGATTGAACAATCTCTTCACCTGGCTGGAGATGAAGATGAAAGGTATTAGCAAGAATCATTTCAGCTCCTGTTGCCTCTAATTGCTTAGAGGTAACGCCTTTTACCGTCCCTAACGTCCCTACTGGCATAAATTTAGGGGTATTAACTATCCCATTATTTGTCTTCAAAGAACCAATTCGAGCTAAAGTCGAATTGCATCTATTTTTAATTTCAAAGGAGAACACAGTTTTTTTGCAAATATTTCAGACACCAAAAAGGTATCAATTTAATTATCTAACTAATTTGATATCTAAAAACAATTGAGGTTGAAATTCTGATTTGTCCAAAATGGCTAAATGACCTTGTCGGCGCATGGATGTTCTATACCATTTTGCCTAAATGGCCATTCATTAAGCCTAGATTTAAGAGAATTGCGCGTTTTTCTCCCCTTATTGGTCTTTTCATAGGGCTCATTCAATCATTTACTTGGCTTTTCTTGAGCTTCATAGGTTGGTCGCATATTTCAGCATCTTTAATTTCTCTCATAATTCCTATTTGTATTACTGGCGGGCTTCATGTTGATGGATTGATGGATACAGCAGACGGTATAGGAGCAGGTGCATCCAAACGCTATAAGGCAATGAAGGACAGCAGAGTGGGTGCAATGGGTGTCCAAAGTTTATCAATTCTTTTGATTCTCCAATTAGCTGCAATAATAAAACTTGGCTTATATGCACCATTTGCATTTCCTTGGGTTTCATTCTGGGGAAGATTTTCACAAATTATTGCAATAGGTAATTACAAATATATTGGAGTAAAAGGATCAGATTCATTCCACCAAAAATATTGGACAGGAACTTTAAATGAAATCAAACCATCATTAATTATTTTAGGATCAATGATAATTCTTTCTTTGACTTTAACAGATCTAAATATATCTAATACTTTGTTACTAATATACAGCTTATCTTCTGGATTATTAACTTCAATGTTAATACCATATATTATAAATCAACTAATTGAAGGGCATAGTGGCGATAGTTATGGAGCAACTATTTTAAGTGTAGAAACAACAAATTTACTATTAATGAGTTTCATTTTTGGTCCCAAATAAAAACGAAAGCATTTCCTATCTTAGGCAAAGAAGTATGAAATTGGTTTGGATTAATAATTAACTTTAATTCTCCACCAACTTGTCTTGCTAAATCTCTTCCTAATGCCAAACCTATACCACTTCCATCCAATTCTGTACTTTTCTTACCTCTGAATCCTTTCTCAAAAATCTTTTCTCTTTCCTCTTTATTTATCGGTGTACCCTCATCCCAAATGCATATACCTTCTTCTGTTATTTGTATTCCTAAAGAAGATAAAGGAGGACTATAACGAAATGCATTCTCTAAAAGATTTGCCACTATTTCAGCAATAACGCCCTCTGAGACTGATCTAGTTTTTTCTACCCAATCTGGCCATTCCGTAGGGCTAAACCATTGCCTACCTTGCAAATTAGCCCTTGCTTTCGCTCTTTCAATGAGTGGCTCAATCAAAGTCTTTAAACTAACTACCGTCTCTGTAGGCATCAAAGGAGGCAACAATAAACGATTTGACCCATTATCAGATTCAGGCAATTTAACCTGACTTATTTCATCTAACGCCGACAAATACTTATTTACTTGTGCTTGTTCTGTCATTAGTCCCTTAACAAGATTCTCATGTTCACTTTCAGGTCCTAATTTCTTTAAAAGTAATTTTGCATAAGTCCCTAAAGCAGCGAGTGGATTCCTTAACTGATGAACCATTAGGGATATTTGTTCTTTCTGATCATCTAATTGAGCTAATAATCTTTTCCTTTCCAGTTCGGAAGCAAGTGAATTTGCCACCGCGGTTGATGTCACTTGCAAACGTTGATCTAGCGACTCAGGCCATTTTTTTTCTGAGGGAACTCTTTCTGCTCGAATTACACCCAACAAAATAGAACCTTCTTGGAGCGGATACCATCTCCTATTAGAAGAAGGGGTACGAAGTGCATCATCAGTCTCTACTGGTTGCAAAACCTTTTCAGATTCAGGGTACTGCCCAACTACTTCCAAAGTGGGAGATCCACTATCACCAGAACTTGCAACGTAAACCACTAAATGTTCAACATCTAGATCAGCTTTAAAGCTCATCAATTGCTGTTGCACAAAATTCAAAAAGCGTTCCGAATACTGCATAGAAGACATTCTGGAAGATTAGACGCCAAGGAGAAAGTGATTAAAAGTTGTAAAATTAGAAAAAAGTATTAAGATGTGAATAAAAGAAGAAAGGCAACTTACTAGGAGGCTATCTCAAAATTGATTCAAAAGTGAGTAGTTAGCCTACTTACAAGACTAAAACAGTGCTTAATGGGGAGTCTGTTTAGTTAAATTTGATTTTTTGAGAAAATTTTCGGTACAATTATGTGCCAAGACTAAGCTTCCTTATTCTTCTTTAATAAATAAACTCTTGCTTTAGCTAGAGCTAAGACTAAGGCGAAAACCGCTCAACTGTTCACTTCCATCTACTTCAGGTAGTTTTTTCATGTCTAAGAAACGTAAAAGAATTAGCAGGCGTAGACTTGCAGGCCAAAGAGTTATGGCTCATGTTTCAATCTTTCATCTAGAGACAGGTCAGCACAAGCCAGTCACGGCGGCAAGACGTTTTATTGCAGAAGAAGGTCTTAATTCTCCAGCAATACTTAACGTACGTCGCAATGAACACACCACTGATCGGTTTTTTTGGGGAGAAAAAGGTCTTTTCAGTGCACAATATGCCGAGGAAAATCATTTTCTTTTCCCTTCTTTACGAGTAATTGTTGACCATCTAGGAGAAGATAAAATTTTTGCTGGTTTAGAGTTAACAGCTGATGATTGGGAAGAAATAGAAGAATACGAATATGCTTTTGTTTAGTAACTAAATTCTTGTTTGATTATTCCTTGAAAATAGTTAATTAGATCATTAGTGATTTCATGATCACCATCAAATAAATATAATTCTGATCGAATTCCATAATTTTTCAGGAGCGCAAAAGTTTTTTCTGATTCAGATCTTGGAACTACTGAATCCATATTTCCGTGGCTTAGAAAAACTGGTGGCATATCTTTGTTAGGTTCCCAATAAGGATGGGAATATGAACTTAAAGCAAAAACACCTTTTAATTTAAGGTTCCTAGCCATTTCCAGTGCCATGGCTCCACCTTGAGAAAAACCCAAAAGCAAGGTTTTTGCTAAGGGGATTTCATTAGTAGCAAGATTCTTTACACGCCTTTCAAGATTTAAAACTGCCTTTGGTACCGCTTCCCAGTCATGGGGATATAAAGAGTACCATTGCCTTCCAGAGCCATTAGGATGGTATTCATTAGCCGCAAGAGAGACGATTTCAAAACTATTCTTAAAAGATTCTGTGAGCAATTTGCCTATCGGAATTAAATCATCTGCATCTGCCCCCCACCCATGAAGCAAAACTAATCTATTTGTTGCGAATTCAGAATTTAAAGAGATAAGTTCATTCTTCATGGGTGCAATTTGCCTCTTTGATGCGTAGGTTGTCGATTGAAATCAATTTAAAATTCTTTGATATGTCTTCTATAGCCCTACTTAGTGTCTCAGATAAAACAGGATTAATCCCACTTGCAAAATCATTAATCAATGATTTTGATTTCAAAATCATTTCAAGTGGAGGTACTGCAAAAATACTAGAGAGTGAAAATCTTCCAGTTACTCGAGTAGCTGATTACACAGGTTTCCCTGAGATCCTGGGAGGAAGAGTTAAGACACTTCATCCTAAAATACATGGAGGAATACTTGCAAAAAGAAATGAACAATCTCATAAGAATGATTTAACTTCACAAAGTATTAATCCAATAGATTTGGTAGTTGTGAACCTTTATCCATTTAAGGAAACAATTGCACAAGAAAGTGTCACATGGGAAGAAGCTATTGAAAATATCGACATCGGGGGGCCAGCGATGGTTCGAGCAGCCGCTAAAAACCACAAAGATGTACTTGTACTAACCAACCCAAATCAATACTCAACCATCATTGATGCATATAAATCAAAAAATGTTACTCAAGAATTGCGTAAAAAGTATGCACAACAAGCTTTCGAGCACACTGCTATTTACGACATGGCAATTAGTAAATGGATTTCATCCCAAAACTCATCTAAAGAATCTTCTTGGTTGCAGACAATACCATTAAAGCAAACTTTAAGATACGGAGAAAATCCTCATCAAAATGCTTCTTGGTTTGGGGAGCCAGGTATAGGCTGGGGTGGTGCAAATCAATTGCAAGGCAAAGAGTTAAGCACAAATAATCTTCTTGATTTGGAGGCTGCTCTATCTACACTTCGTGAATTTGGATATGAAAATCACCTAAATAACAAGAAGAATAATAACCAAAAAGCTGCAGTTATTATTAAACATACAAATCCATGCGGGGTTGCTATTGGCGACACTTCTCATTCAGCTATTAAGAGAGCATTAGATGCAGATAGAATAAGTTCTTTTGGTGGAATTATTGCAATCAATTCCTCAGTAAATGAAGAGGCAGCAAAAGAGCTTGAAGATATATTTATAGAATGTATTGTTGCACCACATTTTGATAAGAATGCTAAAGAAATCCTCTCAAAAAAGAAAAATCTTAGACTTTTAGAATTGAAAACGGAATGTATTAAAGCAGCAGAAAAAAATCATATTAGGAGCATACTTGGTGGTCTATTAGTTCAAGATATTGATGAGCCTGAAATTGATCCAAAAAGCTGGAAAATAGTCACTAAACTAACCCCAACAGATAATGAAATTAATGATATGTCTTTCGCCTGGAAAATCGTGAAACATATACGCTCAAACGCAATAGCTATTGCATCTAATGGTCAAAGTTTAGGTATTGGCGCTGGGCAAATGAATAGAATAGGCTCAGCAAAAATTGCATTAGAAGCTGCTGGAAGCAAATCAAAAGGGGCCGTTTTAGCTAGTGATGGTTTTTTCCCATTCGATGATACTGTAAAGATGGCAGCTGATTATGGAATCAATTCAATTATCCAGCCTGGGGGAAGTATTAGAGACAAAGACTCTATTAATGCCTGTAACGACTTAGGAATAAAAATGGTACTTACAGGTAAGCGTCACTTTTTACATTAATATTATTTATCAAAGAAAATTTATAATTTAAATCTTCTACTTCACTTATTCACCTTTTGGATAATATGTTATTTTATTAGTCTTTCTAAAAAGTGATAATCTCCCAGGACCTGCGCACAAGAAATAAAATGATATAGCTGCATAAATAGCAGACAATTCAAAAATATAATTATGATTTTCTACAACTGCAAAAGGAAATCCCTCTAAACCAGTATCTATAAAATGGAAATACAAAGCAAATAACATCGTAGATAGAAGACCTAAGGAAGATACTCTTGCAAATACTCCTGTTGCTAATCCGATGGGACATACTATTTGAGTTACTGCAGCAATATATGTCCAAATAACAGGATCACCAGGAAGGAAACTGAAGTATTTTCCAACTACAAATTCGGCAAATCCACCTGGATCGCTTAATTTCTCAAGCCCATGATGAACCATCATTAAACTAAAACTAACTCTAAGTACAAATATTGATAACTCTCCAAGAATATTCACCTCACCTTCAGGACTCTGAACAATAACTTCAACCTTTTGGGAGTCAGTATCTTTAGTACTAGAGTTTTTTGATTGAGCCATCTTCTACAAAAATTGATAATTCATCCTACGAGAAATCGGGGCAAAATTGTGATTCGCTCTAATCAGTTTTTTTCACTTATTTTCATAAGCTTCTGAATAACATGCTCAACCACTCGGTCTGGAGTTGAAGCACCAGAAGTAATGCCAACATTTATATTTCCCATTGGAAGAAAATCTTTCTCAGTCAATAATTCCCCTCCAAGTGGCATATGGGTAATAGTATTAGTCTCCTCTCCAATCCTCTCAGGCGTATCAATATGAAATGAGCGTATGCCCCTGCTAACTGCTATTTCTTGAAGGTGGGTAGTATTTGAAGAGTTATAACCTCCAATAACAACCATAAGATCAAGGGGTTCATCAACAAGGGAGAACATTGCGCCTTGTCTTTCCTCCGTAGCATCACAAATAGTATTAAAAGCAAGAAAATGTTGATTTAATTCTGCAGGACCATATTTTTTTAACATTGTTTTTTCAAATAATCTTCCTATCTCTTCTGTTTCACTTTTTAGCATTGTTGTTTGATTAGCAACTCCAATTCTTTGCAAGTCCTTATCTGGATCAAAACCATTAGAGGAGGCTTTTGAAAACTGCTTTAAGAAATCGTCTCTATTTCCTTTTTCAAGAATATAATTAGCAACATAATTAGCTTCATGCAGGTCAAAAACAACTAGATAAGTTCCTGCAAACGAACTGGTAGCCAAAGTTTCTTCATGTTTATATTTTCCATGAATAATTGAAGTAAATGTATGTTTCTTATGCTTTTCAACGGTATGCCAAACTTTTGAAACCCATGGACAAGTTGTGTCAATAATATGACATCCTCTATCGTGTAACAATTTCATATCTTGTACTGTTGCTCCAAATGCAGGAAGTATTACTACGTCACCATCTTTTACTCCTGAAAAATCTTTTACTCCTTGTTCCTCTGCAATAAAAAGAACATCCATTTTTCGAAGATGATCATTTACAGAAGGATTATGAATGATTTCATTGGTAATCCATATCCTCTCATTCGGATAGTGCCTTCTCGTCTCATAAGCCATGGCTACAGCTCTTTCGACTCCCCAACAAAAACCAAAAGCCTCTGCAATTTTAACTTTCAGTCGACCATGATTCAATTTATTTCCATTATCTCTAATAGATCCAATCAATCCACTCTGATAAGCCTCTGCAAGTGCTTGAGCACGTTTGTTGGCAGAGCCAAAGCCTCTTCGGTTATAACGATCTGATTTATGAAGTGTTTGTTTGAAAGCTTGAGTATCCATATCAATTACTCATTAAAAACAAATTGAGAGGATCTATAAATGAATACTAATACATAATAAAAAAGCCCAGAAACTTTCTGGGCTTTTTTATTAAAAAGTTCAGGTTAGTTAACTATTTGAACTAGCTAGAAGCAAAATCAGGATAAGCTTCCATGCCATGTTCACCTATATCAAGACCTTGAGTTTCTTCCGCTTCACTAACTCGGATGCCTCCGAAGAATCCTCCGATTACTGACCAAGCTATCCAACATGTAACTACAGTCCAGACAGCATAAGCACCTGCACCAAGGGCTTGTATTAAGAATTGGTTTAATCCCCCTCCATTTAGAAGTCCAATACCAGCAGCCCCAGGATCCATACCATTAACACCCCAAAGTCCTATAACTACAGTTCCCCAAACTCCACAAACACCGTGTACAGAGAAAGCACCAACAGGATCATCGATACCTGCTGCATCTAGAGCAGCAACAGAGAAAACAACAATAATTCCTCCGACAGCACCAGCCAGCCAAGATCCTGCAAAGGTCATATTTCCACAACCAGCAGTAATACTGACTAACCCAGCAAGTATTCCATTAATGATCATTGTCAAATCAGGCTTACCAGAGGTAATAGTAGATAAAACCGTCGCGGCAATTGCACCACCTGCAGCAGCCAAAGTTGTTGTAACTGCGACATATGCAACGTATTGATCCATCGCCAATTCTGAGCCTGGGTTGAATCCATACCAACCTATCCATAGGATAAGGGCACCCAAAGTAGCTATAGCCATATTGTGACCAGGCATAGCTTGTGCTTTGCCGTCTACAAATTTTCCAATTCTAGGTCCTAGAAGCATCGCACCAACTAAACCTGCCCATCCTCCTACTGAGTGAACAATGGATGAACCAGCAAAGTCAATAAAACCTAGCTCAGCAAGCCAACCACCATTCCACTGCCAACTTCCTGCAATTGGGTAGATAAAGGCAGTTAAGACAAGAGAAAAAACTACAAATTCTCCAAATTTGACCCTTTCCGCAACCAATCCAGAAACAATAGTTGCAGCAGTACCTGCAAAAGCAGCTTGGAAGAGAAAATCAACAGCAGGAACAAGGCAACCGGTATCACCAGCAGCGGCACATTCCAAGGCTCCAGATGGATCAGGATCTACAAAAAGGCCTTGAAAATAAAGCCAGCCATCCACAACTGAACCGCCATACATTAAGGAGTAACCAATAACCCAATAAGCAGTTACAGCGAGAGAGAATACAAATAAATTTTTTGCAAGAATGTTGACCGCATTTTTCTGACGGCACATACCAGCTTCAACCATTGCAAATCCTGCATTCATAAAAATGACTAGGATAGTTGCAACAAATAACCAGAGGTTATCAGCCAAAAATGAAGCAGCTTGTGGACCAGTTAAATCAGATATAGCTACTTCAGCGCGAGCGGAAAAAGTGAAAACACCTAATCCAAGAAGAGCTAAAGGAACAGTAGCCAGCCAAATCAAGGACTGGCTTCTTCTAAAACCACGAATGCTCCGAAGAAGAAGCATTGGACCGTTTAAAAGATTTGCGTCTTGAAGACGAGAACTACTTCGTCTCGGAGGCGATTGCAATGCAGTCGTCATAAATTAAGAATTACTGCGAGAAAATTAATGGAGTGTTAATCCAAGATTTATACACTCTTAAATACTCATGCAAGCAAAGTGGATTAGATGTATGTGTTGATACGGAATTTCAAGTTAGTCTGATCAATTTGTGCTTTGCAACTAAAAAACATGCTATTAAAGAAAACTTATCTACTTATTCAGACCAATTGAATTATGCGTTATTTGCATTAAGACAAGAATTCTAAATACTGAGTAAAAACCATTATTCCTGCGAAGGCCTATAAGGTCTAATCCCTTCCCATGTGATGTGATCAGCAAAAAAACCAAAAGAGCAGGGGATTACTTCTAACTCTTTAGAAAGCGCCTCTCTAAACAACTTTCCATACAAAGGATCTGCTGAATCAGCAGGTGCAAAAAGGTTAAGATCACTTCTACTGATGCAAGGTATCAATATTGATTTAAACTTTGGACTTATAGTCATAAGTTCTCTTAAGTGTTTCTGACCTCTTTTCGTTACTGTGTCTGGAAATAGAGCCAATGATCCATTACACCAAGTTGTGTTTTTAACTTCTATATATATATTTCGACTATCTTGATTAATTTCTTTAGGCTTGAGCATTAAATCGATTCGGCTTTTACCTTCAGCCCCATAAACCACTTCTGGATGAATACTTTCAATTGGGCCTAATTGATTTTCAAGACAATCTTCTTCTATCAAAGACCTGATTAATTTATTTGGTAAAGCAGTATTAATTCCAACCCAGCAACTTTTGTCTTTCCACTCACTTGGCACCTCTGCCTGCTCCCAAGACCAATCTAATTTACGCTTTGGAGAAGGAGCATACTTAACTCTAACCCTACCTCCAGGAAACAAAACCCCCTTCATTGGTCCAGTATTTGCACAATGGGCTGTAATGATTTGCCCATTATCCAATTTAATTTCTGCCAAAAATCTCTTGTACCTTTTTATTAATCTCCCCTCAACAAGAGGAGGAAACTCAATAAGAGGTTGTCCTATTTCAACCACAGTATCAACATTTAAATAAAGATTATAAATACATCATAAATATATCAATGAAAGTTATTTTTTTTCATACATAACATGACGAAATCAATAAGAAAAATTGCTTTTGTTGTGACTCTTGGAACATTAGCAAGCAAATTTGGAGGAATGGCAAGGCAATTGGTTATTGCCGGTGCATTTGGAATCAGCTCTGCTTATGATGCCTACAATTATGCTTACATATTTCCTGGATTTTTCTTAGTTCTTTTAGGCGGAATAAATGGACCATTACACAATTCAATGGTTACACTTCTAGCAGATAAAAATAAAGCCGATAGCAAATTAATCTTTAGCTCAATAAATACATCCTTAACTTTCATATTATTACTTTTAAGTATAATTATTTTCTTTTCATCAGATTTAATCATAAAAATTGTAGGCCCTAGCTTAACACCAGAAATAAATGCTATAGCTTCTGATCAATTGAAAATCATGTCTCCTATAATATTTATTTCAGGATTATTAGGACTAGGGTTTGGAACCCTTAATGCTAAGGAAGAATTCCTTATCCCTGCAATCTCGCCATTAATTTCCAGCCTAATAATTATAGTTGCCATATCAAACTTTTGGATTAATAAAGATAGTACAATTAATCCATATCAAGAAGATCTAAGAGGAGGTATAATTCTTGCAAAAGCTACATTTATAGGGGCATTATCCCAATATATAATTCAAATACCTTTTCTTATAAAAAAAGGAATCTTTGAAATAAAGTTTACTTTGAGAACTAAATATTCAGAAGTAAAAAAAGCATGGAATATGATCGCCCCTGCTATACTTTCAACTGGAATGATGCAAATAAATGTTGTAACTGATCTGTTTTTTGCTTCTAAAATCATAGGCGCTGCAGCTGCCTTAAGCTATGCAAACTTTATAATCCAAGCACCTCTTGGAATCATATCCAATGCAATATTAATTCCATTACTACCAGTTTTTGTAAGTCTAAGGGCGAAAAAATATCATTTCAAACTAATAGAAAAGGTTCACCAAGGATTAAATATTTCATCTGCTTCTATGATGTTTCTAGGTTCGATTTTTATCTCACTTGCAACTCCAATAGTGGTTGTAATATATGGAAGAGGTTCCTTTGACCAAAATGCGATTAGTCTTGTAAGTCAATTATTAATTGCATATGCAATTGGTATGCCATTTTACCTAGCTAGAGATTTATTAGTCAGAGTATTTTATGGAATTGAAGATGCAAAAACGCCTTTTAAAATATCAACAATTGCAATATTTTTAAATTTATTTTTTGACTGGTTTTTAATAGGTGGATCAACCCCATGGGGTTCAATATCTCCCTTGAATTTAGGTGTTATAGGACTAGTATTTTCGACTACAGTTGTTAATGTTATAGCATGTACCTTTTTATTATTCAAATTAAATATTAAGCTAGGAAATATAAATCTACCTAAAATTATTATTCAGAATCTTAAGATATTAGCATTAGGTTTTGCTTCTGGTCTATTCTCATTATTTATTTTCAGAATAATAAATTTACCTCCTAATTTCTTCGGATTAGTTTTTAAAGTGTTTTTATCATCATTTATTAGTTTTATTTTATTTTGTTTTATCGCAAACCTTATTGATATCAAGGAGATTAATTATTTTACTAAAATTTTAAAACAAAAAATTCACTCATCTTTAAGATAGACATTTTTTTCCGCTCTAATTTGAAGTGGTATTTCCAAAGAATTCATTTCATCCATTTGTATACCATTAACAGAAAGAATTCTTGCCTCTATTCCAAACTCTTGAAATGCTATCTCCATTTCCTTTATTAATTCTTTTTCCACCTGAGCGTCAGAATCTACGACTTTACCTATTAGACGCTCCCCCAAGCGACCAATTCTCTGCCTAACGACTTCTCGAGCATTAGTCACCTCAATAATTAGCAAGGTTACCAAAGCAATTAATTCAACTTTATCTGCAATAGGGTTCTAAAATCTCTTCTAAGTCGAAAAATTGATTTGGTGGAATTAATCTTGACAATGGCAATTTAGTACTACCGCCGCCAAGATTTACTTGAACTGCCTCCAAAGCCTTCCTAACAGCAACATTGGCACCCTGCTGAAAATGGATCTGACATTCAAGAGCTAAATCTTTCGCCAAGCCAGCATCACCTAGATACAAATTCCAGTTTCCTACCTGAATAAATAAGCGGTCTGCAATCAAAACCTCTAACTCGCGGATTTGAGAAGCATCTATCGAACTAGACATTTGAAAAGAATTCTCCTAATTAAAAGGCCTATAAAAAACTTTGCCAATTACCAAAGACATAATTGAAATCAATCCAATATTAAATCAAAAAGAACATCTATAGAATATCTGCCTCCATTTTAATGAATTTGGAAGAAAAAGGGTTTGTCCATATTTTTCTATTTTTACGGTAGTCGATCTGATATTGTTTTTTTGTGCGCCTGTAGCTCAGCGGATTAGAGCATCTGACTACGGATCAGAGGGTCGGGAGTTCGAATCTCTCCAGGCGCGTTGGAATAATATGAGAATCCCAATAAAAATAAAAAATAAGAGAAAATTTCCGCTCATTAGAGTAGACATATGCGTACTATCCAATTAGTCAAAAAAATATAAAGTGACTATTAAATCTCCTTTAATTGAAACAGATCCAAGTGTTGCAGAATTAATTAGAAATGAATTAACTCGTCAAGAAACCCATCTAGAGCTGATTGCAAGCGAAAACTTTGCGTCTAATGCTGTCATGCATGCACAAGGATCAGTGCTTACGAACAAATATGCGGAAGGTCTTCCACATAAACGTTATTACGGAGGTTGTGAATATGTTGATGAAATTGAAAAATTGGCAATTGAGAGGGCCAAAAATCTTTTCAAAGCTAATTGGGCAAATGTTCAACCTCATAGTGGTGCACAAGCAAATTTTGCAGTTTTTTTGAGTCTTCTTCAGCCTGGTGACACAATAATGGGGATGGATTTGTCACATGGAGGACACCTAACTCATGGATCACCAGTAAATGTGAGTGGCAAATGGTTTAAAACCTGCCATTACGAAGTAGATAAAAAGACAGAAATGCTTGATATGGAAGCTATTAGAAAAAAAGCTATTAAAAATAAACCTAAGTTAATTATCTGTGGATTTTCCGCCTATCCACGCAAAATTGACTTCAAAGAATTCCGATCTATTGCAGATGAAGTTGATGCTTTTTTACTTGCAGATATTGCACATATTGCTGGTTTAGTCGCAAGTGGTCTTCACCCCAATCCAGTTCCCTATTGCGATGTAGTTACGACAACCACTCATAAAACGCTTAGAGGGCCTAGAGGTGGCTTAATCCTTTCCAAAGATCCGGAGATAGGTAAAAAGCTTGATAAATCAGTTTTCCCAGGCACTCAGGGTGGTCCATTAGAACATGTAATTGCAGCCAAAGCTGTTGCATTTAAAGAAGCTTCAGAACCTAGTTTTGCGATTTACTCTCAAAAGGTAATATCTAATGCCCAAGTCCTAGCAGAAACACTCCAGAGCAGAGGCATTTCAATAGTAAGTAAAGGAACCGATAATCATATAGTTCTTCTTGATCTACGAAGTATTGGGATGACAGGTAAGGTTGCTGATCAATTAGTAAGTGATATTAAAATCACAGCAAATAAAAATACTGTGCCCTTTGACCCTGAATCTCCCTTCGTGACTAGTGGGTTAAGACTTGGTTCAGCAGCATTGACAACTCGAGGGTTTGATGAAAAAGCCTTTGAAGATGTCGGCGATATTATTGCTAACAGACTTCTTAATCCTAATAATGAACAAGTAAAGGAAAATTCTATTAAGAAAGTATCAGAACTTTGTAAAAAATTCCCTTTATATAGTGAAAATAATTAAAGAAAATATCAACCAGAAAGAAGACAACAAAGGTGCCGAAATCCTATGCATTGGAAGTGAATTATTGCTTGGTAATATTGTAAATACTAATGCTCAATGGTTAGCAGAGGAGTTAGCTATTTTAGGCATACCCCATTTCAGGCAAACTGTTATTGGAGATAATTCTTCAAGGTTAAAGGAGGCGATAATTGAAGCGTCATGTCGATGCCAAATTCTTATAACAACTGGCGGATTAGGTCCGACTCCTGATGATATAACAACGCAAACTATTGCTTCGGCATTCAACACACCCTTAGAAGAAAGAAAGGATCTTTTAATTGAATTAAAAAATAAATTAAAAGATAAAGATTATCTATTATCCGAAAGTCAAAAGAAGCAGTGCTTAGTTCCATCTGGATCTGAAATCTTAAGAAATTCGACTGGTACAGCTTCGGGGATTATATGGAGTCCAATTCCAGGTTTCTTAGTAATGACTTTTCCAGGCATTCCAAGTGAACTTAAAAAAATGTGGACACAAGAAGCAATACCTTGGCTTGTTAAAAATAAATTTTCCAACGAACATATAGCAAGTAAAGTCTTACTTTTTTCAGGTATAGGTGAATCAACTTTAGCGGAAAAGATTCCACATCTCCTTAAGAAAGGAAATCCAACGGTTGCAACCTATGCAAGTCTTGGACAAGTGAAGTTAAGAATCACAGCTAAAGGAAAGAATTTAGTTGCTGCGAATAAAAAAATAGAGCCTATTGAAAAAGAATTAGTTAAATTAACTGGTTCAAAATGCTATGGAGAGAACAATCAAAGTATTGAAGAATTAGTAATAAAAATGCTAATCAATAACAAAGAAACCCTTGCGGTAGCGGAATCATGTACTGGCGGCGGTTTAGCATCTTCACTAACAAAAGTTCCAGGATCATCAAAGGTTTTTTCAGGAGGAATAATTGCTTATAACAATTCAATCAAACAAGAATTATTAGGAGTAGAAGAAGAAATAATTACAAAATATGGAGCCGTTTCTTATGAAGTTGTTGAGGCCATGTCAGAGGGTGTCAACAAAATATTTAAAGTGAATTGGTCAATTTCTATAAGCGGAATCGCTGGTCCTTCTGGAGGAAGTGAAGCTAAACCTATTGGTTTAGTAAATTTTTGCATTAAAGGTCCAAATAAAATGCTGACATGGGAAGAAAGATTTGGATCTTATAAGACAAGAAAAGATATTCAAAAATTGAGCGTTTTAAAGGCTCTCGATAGATTACGTTTATGTATGCTCAAGCAAAGCTAAGTTCCTTATTACTACATTTGAAAGTTGAGTTCTAACACCCTCTATGACAAAGTTTGGGACTTACACCGGGTAAGAAATTCTTCCGGTGGACCTTCTCAGCTTTTTGTTGGTCTTCATCTGATTCACGAAGTAACGAGTCCTCAAGCATTTGCAGCGATTGAAGAAAAAAAACTAAAAGTCAAATTCCCACAACTAACTGTTGCAACAGTTGATCATATAGTTCCAACAACAACTCAGCAGCGACCTTTCCCTGATCCTCTTGCTGAGGAAATGCTTTCTACTTTAGAAAGAAATTGCAGCGTTCATAAAATCAAACTTCATGGTATTGGCAGCGATCATCAAGGAGTCGTTCATGTTATGGCTCCAGAGCTTGGATTAACACAACCAGGAATGACTGTAGCCTGTGGTGATTCGCATACCTCAACCCATGGAGCATTTGGAGCAATTGCCTTTGGCATAGGAACCAGTCAGGTTCGAGATGTTTTAGCTAGTCAAAGCTTGGCGATGAAAAAACTAAAAGTAAGACGAATTTGGATCGAAGGAGAACTCCGCCAAGGTGTTTATGCTAAAGATCTAATTCTCCATATTATTCGTACGTTAGGTGTTAAAGGTGGAGTTGGTTTTGCTTATGAATTCGCTGGTCCAGCAATAGAAAAACTTTCTATGGAAGAAAGAATGACCATTTGCAATATGGCTATAGAGGGAGGCGCAAGATGCGGCTATATAAATCCTGATGAGAATACATATAAATACTTAAAAGGTAGAAAATATGCACCTCAAGGCAAAGAATGGGATTTAGCTATTCGCTGGTGGAAAAGTTTATCCAGTGACTCCAACGCTATTTTTGATGATGAAATTAAATTAAATGCATCAGAAATTGAACCAACCGTTACTTGGGGAATAACACCAGGACAAGGAATATCGATCAAAGAAAACATTCCATATCCTGAATCACTGCCACAAAACGACCAACAAATAGCCAAAGATGCATGCTCTTATATGAATCTTGCCCCAGGCTCTCCTATTGAAGGGACAAAAGTTGATGTTTGCTTTATAGGAAGCTGTACCAATGGCAGATTAAGTGACCTCCAAGAAGCAGCTAAAATAGTAGAAGGTCATAAGGTTGCAACTGGAATAAAAGCATTTGTGGTCCCTGGTTCACAACATGTAGCCAGGCAAGCTGAGCTAAAAGGTCTTCATAAGATTTTCCTTAAGGCTGGTTTTGAATGGCGAGAACCTGGTTGCTCCATGTGTCTAGCAATGAATCCTGACAAACTTGAAGGAAGACAAATAAGTGCGAGTTCTAGCAATAGAAATTTCAAAGGAAGACAAGGCTCTGCAAACGGAAGAACCCTATTAATGAGCCCAGCTATGGTTGCTGCTGCTGCAATAAATGGAAAAGTTACAGATGTCAGGAAACTCTTTAAAGATTCCAATCTTTCATAGGTCTATTAAAAATGAAACAAGATTTTCCAACAGGCGAGATAAATACAATTTCAGGCAGAAGTTTTGCCATCAAAGGAGATGATATTGATACTGACAGAATAATTCCAGCAAGATTTCTCAAATGTGTCAGTTTTTCTGCTTTAGGAGAACAAGTTTTCGCTGATGATAGAACTGAACTTAAAGGATTACATCCATTTGACCTGCTCGAGAACAAAGGAGCAAAGATTCTTATAGTAAATGATAATTTTGGATGTGGTTCAAGCAGAGAACATGCTCCACAAGCCCTAATGAGATGGGGGGTCAGATTAATTATAGGAGAGAGTTTTGCTGAAATATTCTTTGGGAATTGCATTGCTTTAGGCATCCCATGTCTAACTTCATCGAAACTAAAAATAAAAAGATTGCAAAGCTTAGTCAATAAAAATCCAAAGCTATTTTGGACGTTTAATCTTCAGGAATTATCAATTATAAATAACAGAGAAGTATTCAAACTTCAGATTGAGGAAGGAGACAAAAAAATTCTCCTATCTGGCGATTGGGATGCAACAAAAAAACTCTTACAGGAAGAACAAAGAATAAAAGAAACAATGCAAAGATTACCTTATTTAAACAACTTCAAGTAAAGGATTTAAAACATTGCTTTCACTGAATTATCGAATTTAAAACCATTTAAACGAAAATATACTCCACCAGCATTCTCATTTGGATGAAAGTAAAGTCCACATTCATATGCTCGCTTATGTAATAAAAGTCCTAACTTTGTTCCGAAATATTCTCGATAGTTGTCGGACTTAGAATCAACATTAACATTTGATTCTAGACTCAATATCAAAGGTCCATACAATTGCTGAGTTAAAGCTAGATTTATTGTTCTTAAATCGATTGCATTATCAAATTTAAATGGGCTATTTCCTGATTTAATTTTAATACCTGGCATAATTGAAATCCTCGTATAATCTAGGAAGTTTCTTGTTAAGTTTCCTAATCTAAGTTCTGGTCCCGCACCCAACTTAATAAAAGCCTGATCATTTCCATCTTCATAGTTAAAGTAAGCTGAATTAATTTTAGTCCTTAAAATCAATTCGGGTTTTATCAAAACAGGAGATAAACGACTTTTAGCTTCTTTTTCTAAATTTTCTACATTACTCTGCCAGAGATAATAATCACTATCTAATGAAACAAATAAACTAGAACGCCAAAGACTAGTTAATTCATTAGTGAAAAGTTTTTCTGCTTCATAATTTGCCAATCCAATACGGAAGTTGAGTCTATTTTTTATTTCACCTAAATTAAATTCATTACTTTTATCAAGAAATCCACCATAGGCTGATTTTATTTCTGTTTCACCAATTGTTCCATTCCAAGCTCTAAACCGATAAGCAGTAAATACATTAAGATCAACCTCATTCAGAAAATGTGATTTTAATTCCCTCGTAAAGGTTGATGAATGCCTTAATCCCTTAAACAAATGATCTATATTTAGAGTACTAAAATCATTCCTAATCTCATATTTCCAATCTTCATATTCCGCATCAATATTTAAATCTAAACCAATTAGATCTAAAAAATTTATTGTATTATTATCTTCTTCATAACTATTACTTTCACCTTTTAAAGCTCTTTGTATTAAGAATTGAGGTTTAAGATCTATATTAATACTCTCATTTAATCGAATGGGATCGTTTCTTCTTATCAATACCAGTCCATCTCTATCTTTACCATCAAAGATTAATTCAAATCTACTTTTTTTCTTTTTCTCTCCGCCAAATCTCTTTTCCCCAATAGGAATTCTCGCAATACCTTTAAAGTTTAAATAATTTTCAGATGATGTAATAACCATTTCATCATCTTCTTCTCTGGCAGTAACGTCAAAAGCTTCGAAAGATATCTGAATAGGATCAAAGGGGTCATTTGTAAAGGTCATCTTTTCAGATTTCCATCCATTTTCTTCAATAGAAATAAGTTTTGCTTTATACCTCCAATTATTAATTGATCCTATTGATTTATCAGTTCTAGTTATTTGATTTTCTGGAAGTTGAATATTACCTATAGCAAATTGAATGCCATCAATAAAATCAATTCCCATATTATATTTTAAATCATTTCCTGAGTTATTCTCTATGACTAATCGCTCTGAATCATTAGTTAATTTTAAATCTTCAATGACATTATCAATATCTATAAATCCAAAAGAATCTTCAATTTCACCTTCTTTTTCAATGAAATTATATTTAAAGATTTTGCCCCTTAAATATTGACCTCGTCTTTTAAATCTTACATTACCTTCTGCATTTATAGTATTAGATAATCTATCATAGCTGATAAGATCAGCCCTTAAAATAGCACCATTCATTATCACCTTAGCATTACCTTTGGCGAGATAAATATTCTGATCATAATCATACTGTTTATCTGCAAAGATTTCTAAAGTTAAAGAAGGATTTTTATTTTTTTCATCCAGCAAAAATTCAGATTGTTCTACTTCTGAAAAACCAGATTTATTATTTAAACTATCAGAAATTAAACTATATTTTGAAACAGTTCCTAGATTGAAATTAGGCTTTTCTTCTGATTTCACTATATCAAATAGTGAAAATAAAAAAGCAAGCCCTAGAATTCTAAGGCTTACAAGTGCAAAATAATTAAATCTCGCCGCCAAATTCCTCTTGCCGACGAAATGATGATACTGAGCAATGCTATTAAAGGAGCTTTTTGAGTCCAGTAATTAGCGTGTCAGTGTTTAATCCTGAGGACTTTCTAGATCCTTTCTATTTGGTGTCCTTGTTGGATCACTTGCCAAAAAGCCAAACAAAAAGATTCCAACAAAAAAGAAGACGACCGTGTAGACGGAAATCTTAAGGGCAAGCATGGATACTGACCGACTGAATAGAGTTTCAAACCTATCCTATGAAGTCAATAACTCCAATCAGAAAAGGAAAGGTGTTACAGACTTTTGGGTAATGAAAAAAAGATTTTCTTCTAAAAAAACACTCTAAAGCCTTTTAAGAACTGATTTTCTCGTCATGAGCAAAAACTTTTTTTATATTTCTAGAAAACAAAAATCTTTACCCTAAGGACTATTTTTCTGTAATTTTTTGCGATATTGATCAACTTCTAAAGGGTTTTATGTTTCCAATTTTGAAAATGTTTTAGGACATTCCATCACAAGTTTCAACAGTGACGTCTTCTTTTGGACTATTTCTCATACAATATTTGGACTCATACCAAACCTGAGCTTCGAGTAACGAACATGGGACAAAAAACAGCACTTGGATCTTTGCTGAAATCAATCGGCAATTCTGGCCAAGGAAAGGTAGTACCTGGGTGGGGTGCAACCCCCGTGATGGCCTTTGTAGGACTCTTACTACTTGTCTTCCTAGTCATTATGCTCCAGATTTATAATCAATCTCTTCTTCTTCAAGGATTCTCAGTTGATTGGAATGGAGTGAATTGATCAAAGTCTGATTAATTGAGGTTCGCCCATGAATATTTTTGGAGTCGGTCTGCCCGAAGTAGCAGTTATTGCTGGCTTGGTATTGATCATTTTTGGTCCAAAACGTCTTCCTGAACTTGGGCGAACCCTTGGAAAAACTCTTAAAGGTCTTCAAAGTGCCTCTACAGAGTTTGAACGTGAAATCAAAAGTGCCATGTCAGAAGAACAATCTTTAAATGAAGATAGCTCTTCTGATAAAGGGAATTGATGTCAAATCTCCCTTGAAAAACCGCTATTCAAATCTCTAGTAAGTTCTTACCTAAGGTATGAGCTCATATGAATTGAAAATCTTAATTGGATTGGGAAATCCTGGGGCTGAATATATTAAAACCCGACATAACATTGGATTTATGGTCCTTGAGGAGATTGCAAGGCTAAATAATTCCGAGTTCCGTCAAAATAAAAAAATATTCGGGAAGATTTGTGAAATTGGTCTGGCAAATAATAAAAAGAGGCTTTTAATGCCGACTACATTTATGAATGAAAGTGGTAGATCAATACGAGCGGCAAAAGATTGGTTTGGATTACATAACAATGAATTATTAGTCTTCGTTGATGACATGGACCTCCCTCTTGGGAAAATTAGACTTCGTTCCAAAGGTAGTTCAGGAGGTCATAATGGATTAAAAAGTATTATCAAACACCTAGGAACTAGCGATTTTCATAGGTTGAAAATTGGCATTGGCCCCCCAAGCAGCATCACTAAAGAAAGGAAAATCAAAACTGTCTCCCATGTACTAGGAAGGTTTTCATCAGAAGAAATACCAATATTAAATTCGGTCATACAAGAGATAATTATTGGTATTGACTTGCTTCAAACAAATGGATGGGAGAAAGCAAGTACTCGCCTAAACTCTTACAAACCAAATATTTCATAATTTTCAAGAGAATGTATAAAAAACCAACAACAACTGCTCATCTCAGAATTGATAAGCAATGCTTCAAAGAACAACAAGTAGAGGGGAAAGTCTGTGCGGGAGATTTTGAATGGGATTTCACTTGGGCTTTTAGTCAAGGTCAATTATATGTTGAACCTCCGTTAGGTAGAGCTCTGATCAAAGATGCATTAGAACGATTTCTAGTCAAAGCAGACTATAAGCTGGAGTCAGGAGGGGATTATATTTTCACTATCAGGGCCAAATTTTAATATTGACTTCATGAGGCCAATTAAGTCTTTTATTTAAAAATTCTTCCACCAAAATCAATGCAACAATTGCATCAAGATTTTCAGGCGGAAAGAGTAATTCTTTTGGAATAAAACGAAAAATATATTTAGGGGGCCAAATCTCCCAATATCTAAATCTTGCACGCATTGTTGATCCAGTTTCATCTACAAAAAATAAATTATAGATTTTTTTTTCTTTTAATTTTTTTCCTAAAAAGTTACAGTATGTTCCATCACCAATAATAATTTTATCGATAAGATGATTTTCATACCAAAAAGAAATCACGTCAGAAGAATCCTCTAAACTAGCTATTCTTGCGTCAATAACATTACTAGATTCTATATCAACTAATAATAATCCACATTTTTTATTACCAGGATCTATTGAAATTAAATTACTCATTGATTATTATTTCTTATGATTTCTGCTACAGGTTTCAACTCTAGAGAAATAGATACCTTATCTGCGCTATAACTATTTTTCATAGCCTTTGAAATGATTTCAAAGTTACCTTTTCCCTTGCTAATTAAAATTTTACCTAAATCATTAATCTGATTAGCATTTATTTTCAACTCAGAGCTTAGAGATCCTCTTCTTTTGATCTCAGCTAATGTGGAAGCAAGTAAGATTTTGATCTTATTTGTTATTGATTCTGAATCCAACTCAAATGTTTTTACATCCATTTTTGCTATTACTTCCCCTTTTTTAGCAATATTTTTATTAAGTGTAGCTTCAGGAAAAGCATAAACATATTTCTCACCCCTAAGTATATTCCCAGCTGATCTAATACTTACAACCCAAGTTCTATTATCACCAATCACGTTTTCCAACTTCTCAATATGATCCTTACGAACTAGTAATACTCTACGATACTTTGACTGACTAGTTTTAGACAAATTAAAAGCAACTAAATTCGCTTGCTGCAATATTTTTTCGATTTCTTTTTTGATATCTTCAGTGTTTTCCCCACGAATAGTTCTAGTTAATAAAGGCTGTCCACTGCTTATGACTACATCTCCACTTCTTAAAGCGTAAAGATTTTTCTCTAATTTTTTCAACTCTTTTTCTCCCTCTGTAATTCTTGTTTGGATCCCCTCTAATTGAAATAATCCAACTCTAAGTTGACTATTAAATGCAACCATAATTGCAAATGAAATCGCACTTATAAAACTTCCAGTAAAGACAGTTATCAAAACTGCTGTACTTTTGGGCCTTAACTTAAAGATACTTAAACGTGCTTTGCCAACTTTAGTGCCAAGCCGATCTCCCAATGTAGAGACTATTCCCCCTAAGACTAATAACGAAAAAATCAGAACCCAACCAGTCACAGAGATAACAAAATAAAGGGATGAATTAATCAATCATCCTTAACTCTAATAGAATAGACCTTTTAATTGAATCGTTTAGCTAAAGCTATTGGATCAAAGATAGTTATTTTTTTTCTCTCAATTTCCAACAATGATGAATTCTTCAAATCTCCAAGTAAACGGGTAATAGTGACTCGGGTTGAACCAATCGCTTCTGCAATAGATTGATGTGAGAGCCTCAAATCAATAGTCACTCCCTTATCACAAGGCACTCCAAAATCCCTACACAGAACAAGCAAAAAGCTAGCTAGTCGAGAAGACATGTCCCTATGAGTTAGGGTCTCAATCATTGTTTCAGTTTGAAGTATGCGACTTGATAAACCTTGAAGCAACAGCAACCCAACTGAAGTGTCTTGCTCAATTGCATTCCTAACAGAGGTAGCTGGGGCAGAAACCAGTTCTACTCTGGTAAAAGCAACAGAATGATAAAAACGATCTGATCTATTTCCCGTTAGCAACGAAAGAACACCAAAAAGGCTATTTTCTCTCAATAAAGCAACAGTTATCTCCTCTCCCGTCTCATAAACCCTACTTAATCGAACTGCACCACGTCTAATTAGGTAAACCCTCTCAGCTGGATCTCCAGGGAAAAAAATTGTTTTAGATCTATCTATTATCTCAGTCGCAACACCATCAAGTGTTCTAATTACATCTAAAAGTGTTTTTTCAGGTGATTGCACAGAAGAAGAAGCATTAATATTTGCTTGGTTGGATTTATTTCTTGGCTGGTTAAAACGCGTAAAGCCACGATATGAAGTGACCATAGTTAAATAAATATTCGATTGACCTTAATAAATAGAGATAAAATGATATGTAGCCATAGCGACTTTTTGCAGTCTAAGTCCAATAGAAAAACAATTTTAGTTTTCTTAATTTGATAAAACCATGCCTGAAGCGATAAAAAGCTTAAAGGTCAAAAATTATTCAAAGGTTCTACAAAATTGAGTTCTGATATTTAAACCTAAACAAACATTAATCAAATCAACAAGAATCGAGCTTCTATACACCACAGATAGTGTCAAATAGGTTGATTGGAAGACTTATAGCGCTAGATTGATCTTACGTTTCAATATTTTGATGAACGCAGGTCGTCATAGCACGAATGCTAAGCAGATGGTTTCAGCTCCATCCAGAGGGGCTCCGCTTAGGCCTGTCCCCTTTAGGCCCCCTCTTCAGCTAGTAACAACTCAAGGACAAGTTCATATTCACACGTCTTCGCATAGAGGTAGTTTTTCTGTTGTTCTAAGTGAGGCTTTAAGGTCTGCTGGATTAGGAAGCAGAGTGTTAATAGCCCAATTCTTAAGAGGAGGAGTTAATCAAGGTCCCGAGGGAGCCATTCAGCTCTGTGGTCGATTGGAATGGCTACGACCATCAATTGAATGTTGCCTACCAGAAAAATCATCTCCCGACGATTTAATCTTTCAGAAAGAAACCCAACAAAAAGCCATACAAGAAATCTGGGAAGTTTGCAAAATGCGTTTAGAAAAAAATAAAATAGATAAGATTGTTTTAGATGAAATAGGCTTAGCAATCTCTCTTGGTTTCATTGAGGAAAGTGACGTGGTCTCGACAATAAATAGTCGTCCATCGTCAACAGATATCATTCTTACAGGACCATCAATCCCAATCCCAGTTAGTGAAATGGCTGACCAAATCACAGAATTACGCTGTAGTTAAATGTTAAA
The DNA here is from genome assembly GCA_003283665.1 of Prochlorococcus sp. AG-315-I14. The sequence goes on from QBWF01000003.1 coordinate 34,622, forward strand.
AAACGATCGTTGGATTTCAGAGCAGGCTTCACTAGGAATGCTCGTACCTTTTCAGCAAAAACTGATAAGACATCTTGAACCAGAATCAAAAAGCTCTCCCGTTTTAAGCTTTGGTTGCTCATCTTACGGATATGATTTAAGACTTTCTTCAAATGAGTTTCTAATCTTTCGTCACGTTCCTGGAACTGTAATGAATCCAAAAAAATTTAACCCTGCAAATTTAGAATCAACTGAACTAAAAACAGATGAAGATGGTAAGTATTTCATTCTTCCCGCACATTCTTATGGTCTTGGAGTTGCCTTAGAAAAAATGAAGGTTCCACCAAATATTACAGTTATTTGTCTTGGGAAAAGCACCTATGCAAGATTGGGGATAATAGTCAATACAACTCCTGCAGAAGCAAGCTGGGAGGGACATCTTACACTTGAATTCAGTAATAGTTCTGGTGCAGATTGTAGGATTTATGCTGATGAAGGAATATGTCAATTACTATTTTTCGAAGGTGATCCCTGTCAGACAACTTACAGTGATAGAGAAGGTAAATATCAACATCAACCAGAAAAAGTAACTCTAGCTAAAGTTTAAAAATGAGTATTGTTGAATTTATAACATCTACTCCTGATGCTGAGCAAAACATGGCATATATTGCCAGAGTTAGTAATCCAAAAAATCAAGATAATAATGACTTTAATAAGTTACTTAAATATTGTATAAAAAATGAACACTGGAGTGTTTTTGAACAAGCTTATATGACATTGCAAATTGAAACAAATCGTGGAATTGCAGCACAAATACTTAGACATCGATCCTTCACATTTCAAGAGTTTTCACAACGTTACGCAGACAGTACACAGTTAGGAGAAATTCCAATCCCAGAATTAAGACGACAAGATAATAAAAACAGACAAAATTCGATTTCAGATTTATCTATTGAAGTGATCAATAGTTTCGAGAAGAAAATCAAAAGCCAGTTTATTCTAAATAAAAAACTATATGAGGAAATGCTTGAAGCTGGTATTGCCAAAGAATGTGCAAGATTTGTACTCCCTCTAGCTACACCTACTAAAATCTATATGACAGGATCTTGTCGTTCTTGGATTCACTATATAACTCTTAGAACAGGACATGGCACACAAAAAGAGCATATGAATATTGCGCAAGAATGTAAAAATATTTTCACTAAAAACTTTCCAAGTGTATCATCAGCACTCAACTGGTAATAAACTAATTATGACTTCTTGGCCCTGACGGTGTTGGATTATTTATAGTAATTGATTCTTGCGAATAAGAAACTATATTTAAATCGCTTGAGTTTGATATTCTAGAAAAGGAAGGTAATTCTGTATCATTAATTAAAGAAGAGAAAATATCATTTAGTTCTATCTCATTTTTAACACCTAAAGAGAAACCTCTAAGATCCCCATTCTTATCAAAGAAATTCAATTGAGGTATTCCATGAACATCATATTTATCAATTAATTCAACCCACTTAGGATTATCTACATCAAGCAACACAACATCTAATTTATTTTCATTTCTTTTTTTTACACTAATCATTGAAGGCGCCATTTCCTTGCAAGCTTCACACCAATCTGCATAAAACTCAATTATTGTAGGTCGGCCATTTGATAATGCTTCTTCTGGCAAAGGAGAGTTTCTTGCTAATTCATCAAGTGTTAAATTTAGCTTAAATCCATTCTTAAAAAAGAACAAAGAAACAACAAGACAAATACTTAATAAGACTAAAAAAAGTCTTTGAGAAGAATTTAGATCTCTCTCTTCATTAAATTCAGAACTCATAAGGAGAAATAAAATAAAAACCTATAAGAATTATTATATAGAGAACTAAAATCCAATTACTAATAATTCATATACACTTTATCAAGTATTATTAGAAACCTTAAAAAATAACTTACTATTTCTACAATACATTGCCCTATATATTGGTAAATCCCTCTCTAAAGCATACATCTCTCTCTCAGTATAAATATCATAAGGGTTATTATCTAGCCATTTAAGCCCATTTAGTAATTTCCTTTCAAAATAACAACTACTATCAATAACCTCTATCATTGATTCAATAACCTCTAAGATATCACTCTGAATAAAAATCTCACCGCCTTCTCCTAAACAACTTGCCAAGGAATTAAGAAGATATGGCTGTAAAACTCTTCTTTTAAAATGTTTCCTTTTAAACCAAGGGTCCGGAAATTGAATTGATACTCTTTTCAATTGATTGTGGTCTAAGTTGAATAGCCATTGTTCCAAACTAACATTAACATTACAAAATAAAAATCTTAAATTAGTCAATTCTAGTTGATTTCTTTTTTTTTCAGAAGAAACAACTAAAGGCTCTCTTATTTCAAGGCCTAAGAAATTCCACATAGGATATTTTGAAGCTAACTCCATTAGGAAATTCCCTCTAGCGGAACCAATGTCTAAATGAATTGGGTATTGAGGCTGCTCAAAAATAGTATCTATCTCTGGCAAAGAAAAAGGTACCTGAAAAAATTGACTGAGAGGGTTTACATGTTGTCTATGTCTAACCACACTAAAACTTTAGATATCTAATCTTATTAAAACTCTGTCAAAAGTATATTCAATGCTTTGAGAAAAAAAAACTCAACAAAATCCTTATAGATTAAAAAAAATCTTTGAATATAAATCGCCTAAAGCGTTCATTTTATAAAGAAAATAAATTTAAAGACATCAAAAAATGGAAGGATAAGAATTTAGATCACTATTGAGTATAGAAAAATTTTTAATAGACCCTCATAAGGTTTGAAAAAGATAGTTGAGGGTAGATAATAGTAAAGAATGGTATTTTTCATTGACTGAACTTCAATTCCAAATCCTGGTTTGGCTCTCTTATCGGCTAGCAGCAACCTTTGCATTTGGAGTTCCATTACTTCTTTTGATTTGGTCAAAAACAGCAAAAGAAGCTCCGATAGAAAGACTGCTATCAATTTATTGGAAAGTATCTACCCTCTATGGGATAAGCATTTTATTCCTGAGTAGTGAGAGACAAATTGGCTATTTAATTTCATTTATCGCGCCAATACTTATGATTTGTTCTATATGGTTTTGGATAGATATAAATGAAGAAATTGAAGAAATGCCCTTTTATAATTCTATTTCACTAACGACAAAGATCTGGAGATGGTCTCTTTCTTTATGGGGTGCATTACACGTAGGGCTTCATATGATTAGCTTGCAATGTATAAATTCCATTTACAGTAGATATTGCAATATTTGGACAGAGCTTCCATTGAATTCATATATCACTATTAGAGCAATTGTAAAATTCATCTTAGGTGGGAATTGGACAGCAGGAACTGCGAGTTTTTTAGGATATCTGGCCTTGATATTTTATTTGTTAGGTTTACTTCAATGGTTCATCTTACAACTACCAAAGAATGGTCGGATTGCAGGAAAATTCTAATATTTTATTAGATATATCTTGATAAATATTAAATTAATCATTCTGAATAGCTGCTACAGTCTTTTGACATCTATAGCAAATATTTGGACAAGTATTATTACTACTTAATTCATTTACATAATGCCAGCATCTTTCACATTTATTTCCTCTAGCTTTAGTAATCTCTATTGTGCCAATATCACTATCCTCACTTAACAAAACTTCAGCCCAAGGTTCTCCACCCAGTTGTAAATTCGAAATCAAAAACCAATCTCTTAACACGTCAACATTGTTTTCTGAATTCATAGCTAACCAGTTAATTGCCTCTTGAGTTTTTTGATCAGATATATCAATTCTAACGGCTGCTTCTAAAGAAGATCCTAATTCTTGTTTACTCCTACAACTCTCCAACATACGATTTAAGACTGTTCTAAGTTTCCGAATCTGACTAACATGAAGATTTAGACTACTATCTTTCCAAGATTGAGGAACAGTTGGCCATCCTCTTTGAAAAACAGATTCTTCCTCTAATTCATATGGTATATTCTGCCAAATATCTTCAGCCATATGACATAAAACTGGTGCTATTAGTCCAGCTATTCTCTCTATAATCAAAGATAATACAGTCTGACATGATCTTCTTCTGAAATCAGATTTAGAACTTACATATAACCTATCTTTTGCGATATCTAAATAAAAACTAGATAAATCAACTACACAAAAATTCTGTATGGTTTGAAAGAATTTTGAGAATTCATATTTATCAAAATAATCAGTTATCTCTGTTATTACTTCAGCAGTCCTATTAAGCATCCATTTATCTAATAATGGTAATTTAGAAATAGGAATAGAATCTTTTTTATAATCAAAATCATAAATATTCCCTAATAAATACCTAGAAGTATTGCGAATTTTTCGATAAACATCAGAAATTTGTTTCAGAATATTTGAGCCAATAGGTACATCCACAGAATAATCAACAGAACTTACCCAAAGTCTTAAAACATCAGCACCGTAAGCAGGCTCCAACTTCTGATTTGAACCGCCATTAATGATAATAGAAGGGTCAACAATATTCCCTAAAGATTTACTCATCTTTCTACCATTTTCATCTAATGCAAACCCATGAGTAAGAACTTTTTTAAAAGGTGCTTTCTCGTTTACGGCAACGGATGTTAGCAAAGAGGATTGAAACCATCCACGATGTTGATCAGAGCCCTCTAAATACAAATCTGCAGGGTATTTAACATTATCTTTTCCTTTGATAACTGAAGACCAACTAGAACCTGAATCAAACCAAACATCCATAGTATCAGAACCTTTTTGCCAGCGGTCTGCCTCTTTTAAATAAGAAGGTGGTAAAAGTTTTGACACTTCATATTCCCACCAAACATCAGCTCCATAAGTCTCAAATAAATTAGCTATATGCGAAATACTTTCTTCATTTAGCAAAATATCTTTTCCATCCTTCGCGTAAAAAACTGGTATAGGAACCCCCCATGTTCTTTGTCTAGAGATACACCAATCTCCTCTTTCACTCACCATTGATTCAATCCTATTTTTACCTGAATCTGGGAGCCATTGAACTGTTTCTATAGCGGAAAGAGCATTATCTCTAAACCCCTCAACTGAAGCAAACCATTGTTCTGTAGCTCTAAAAATTGTTGGCTTCTTAGTTCTCCAATCATAAGGGTACCTATGTTCATATGGAATTTCTTTAAGCAAAGCGCCATTAATATTTAAATCACGGATGATTTCATTATTAGCGTCTTTTAATACATTTAAGCCAGAAAATTTACCAACTTCATTTGTAAAATTACCTTTTTCATCAACTGGACAAAAAATTGGTAATTTATATTTTATACCAGTATTAAAATCATCAACACCATGACCAGGTGCAGTATGAACTAATCCAGTTCCAGACTCAGTGGTAACATAATCCCCACCTATAACTACAGGGCTAGTCCTATCAAATAATGGATTTTTATAAATAATACCTTCCAAGAATTTCCCTTTTAATATCACTCTGCTCTTAAAAGAAATATTTATAGTTTCACATACTTTCGATAGAAGATCAGCTGCAGTTACTATTAATTTATCATCTGAGCTAATTGCAAAAACATAATCTAATTTCTGATTAATAGAAATTGCTAAATTAGCAGGAATAGTCCAGGGGGTTGTTGTCCAGACAGCAAGCTTAGTGTCTTTTAAAACACCCTCAGCATTAAAAAGATCGGGAGCTTGATCAAATAATTCTTTTTCTAATGATTTAGGTATTTTTTCAATTTCAAACCCTACATATATGCTTTGACTAATATGACCTGACGGATATTCTAACTCTGCCTCTGCAAGCGCTGTCCTAGAACTAGGACTCCAATGAACTGGTTTAAAACCTCGATAGACATAACCCTTAAAAGCCATCTTACCAAATAATCTAATTTGAGATGCCTCATATTTCTTATCTAAAGTTAAGTAAGGATTTTCCCAGTCTCCCCAAACTCCCCACCTTTTAAACCCCTCCATTTGATTAGATATTTGTTTTTTTGCATATATAGTTGCTTTCTTTCGCAGCTTTATAGGAGTTAATTCAGAACGTTGTGATTTATCTAAAGATTGAAGAACTTTTAACTCAATGGGTAATCCATGGCAATCCCATCCTGGAATAAAACTTACTTTTTTTCCTTGCAATATATTGAATTTATTAATTATATCTTTCAAAACTTTGTTAAGAGCATGACCCATATGAAGTTTCCCATTTGCATATGGGGGGCCATCATGCAATGTAAATAGTTCGCCAGGATTATTTAAACCCAACTTAAAATCTATTTGTTTTTCAGCCCAGAATTTTTGCAGCTCTGGTTCTCGAAAAGTTGCATTTGCTCTCATCCCAAATTTGGTTTGCAAAAGGTTGAGAGTGTTTTTGTATGAGGGACGATCTTTGTCAGTCCCTTTATTAAACTGATTCACTTTAGAAATATTGAATAATGATTATGAACGCACAAGGCCCCTTAACCCTATCAAGAAGACTCTTCATTTTTAGTAGATCCTTCATTATTGATCTTATGAAGTTGATCATCATCTGATGGAAGAACCTTTTTGGTCTCCAATTCCTTTTTTAAATCTGGATGAACCCATTTCTTTTCACTTAAAGTTTTTTTTGGTTGATTTTTAAAAATTTTAAGCAATTCAAAAAGTCCATTACCTAACTGACCAAAAATCTGTCCAAGCTGTTTAAAGGACTGAGTCCATTTGCTAAAAGATCCTACTCTAGCTTTCTCCATACTACTCAGTTGGAACCATCTACTCTGAGAAACCTCTAATATCATTTTACCTAGAAGGGTTGCGCCAGAAATCACTAATAAGATTAATGATCCTCTAAAAAGATCATTCTCTACCAACAGTATTAAACCTAAGACTAAAAACAAACCACCCATCAACCAATCGAGAGGTCTACTTAATTCAGTAATAATCAAAGGCAAAAGCAATATCAAGAATCCACAGAGAATAGATAAATAGGCAACAAGATAAATAAACATTTTTTTTAATGCTATTAATCAATCTTGACGGGTAATTGGGTTTTTGAAAATCAAACATCGAACCTTTTAGCAAGATAATTCGAAAGATTCATGCAAATAAATGCTGAAACAGCTTTGTACGCTCTACATTCAAGAATCAAAAGATAGTCTATAAATTCTGATCAACGGACTGCTAAAGTAGGAAAAATCTCCGATGCTAATCGTTGAGATAGATTGGCCCACCTGGCGGAATTGGTAGACGCGCTGGTTTTAGGTACCAGTGACTTCGGTCGTGGGAGTTCAAGTCTCCCGGTGGGCATTTTCACTTAAAATGTTTTTCAACTTTAAATCTAATCTAAATTTCATCAGGCAATGACCCAGTGCTTATCGAGGTCTAATTCAAATGATGCCAATAAAAATCTGAAGTTATTACGTGACTGGCAAAGTGAGATCCAACAATATATAGATCCTCCTAAGCCATTCAATATTACTTTAGGTCTTTTTATTGGGGGATATATCCTTGCCTTTATAAGTGTTTGGCAATGGTACCAAGGTAATTGGCCCTTACCAGTATTAGTTACTCTTGCTTTTCTTTCTCTTCATATGGAAGGAACAGTTATTCATGATGCATGTCATAACGCAGCGCACCCCAATAAATGGATAAATCAATTCATGGGGCACGGATCAGCAATTTTATTAGGTTTTAGCTTCCCTGTATTTACAAGAGTGCATCTTGAACATCATAAATATGTAAATCATCCCAAAAATGACCCTGATCACATTGTGAGCACCTTTGGTCCGATATGGCTAATAGCTCCAAGATTCTTTTATCATGAATATTTTTTCTTTGAAAGAAAGCTATGGAGAAAATATGAACTAATGCAATGGGGTATAGAAAGAGGAATTTTTTTATGCATTATTCTTGCAGGAATAAAATACGGATTCATGAATATCATTTATAATTTATGGTTTGGCCCAGCCTTAATGGTAGGAGTCACATTAGGAATATTCTTTGATTATTTACCTCACAGACCCTTTGAGTCTCGCAATAGATGGAAGAATGCCAGAGTTTATCCAAGTAGACTTATGAATATATTAATAATGGGACAAAACTATCATTTAGTTCACCATTTATGGCCATCAATTCCATGGTTTGAATATAAACCAGCATATGAAGTAACCAAACCCCTTTTAGATCAAAAAGGTTCTCCTCAAAGAATGGGTATATTCGAAACTAAAAAAGATACTGTAAATTTCCTTTACGATATTATTTTAGGAATTAGAAGTCATAAATTAAGAAGAAGTAAAATGAGATCACTTGCTAAAATATTACCAAGAAATATTTGGAGAAAAAAATATATAAATTTAATACATAAAACAGCTATTAAGACAGAAAATCAGAAATAAATTAGTCTGAAAGTATCTTAGGGACTCTAAAAAAATCTCCCTCTCTCTGAGGGGCTTGATCTAATATATCCTCTCTAGAACAAGTCACTTCGACATAATCTTCCCTCATCACATTAGTGACTTCTACAGCTCTAGAGGTAGGAGAAATATTGTTGGTATCTATTTCTTGTAACTGTTCAATATAAGATAGTATCTCTTCTATTTCAACTGTATATTTTTCGATTTGATCTTCTGGTAAATTTAATCGGGATAGTTCTGCAACTTTACGAACATCTGATGAAGTTATTTTGGTCATAATTGTGATAAGGAATTGAAAAGATCTTCATTCAATAATATGAAAGCTTTTTCAAGAAACAGATTCCATAGTATTGGTTTTACTAAACCAAGGGTCTCACCCCCTCCCATTCTGCCATTTTTATGACCCCTTAGGAAATCCTAATATTTAAGAATGCTCCTGCGGGCTCATGATCATGAGAATAATGATGTTGTCAAGTAAACTTGGTTCCAAATGTAAAGTCTAAGAAATTTCACTAGAAGTCGCATGATTATCTTCTTTGGGACCATATAACTCATTAGCCAATCTATAAACCTGCGAGACTAAGAACCAACTATTTGACTTACAACAAAGTCCCTCCTCCCCATAAAGCAAGATTCTCTAGTTCACCTTAAAGATTAGAGTGGGACAACTTTCAAGAAAATCATTAAGGACATAAAATCATCACTTAGAAATGAATTTTTTGCTAGACCATCTTATTTGGTAGCACCAAGTTTAATTGGCTGTTTTTTAATCAAACGTTTATCAGAAAATAATTACTTGTCTGGAGTTATTGTTGAAACAGAAGCCTATTCACAGGAAGAACCTTCCTGCCATGGTTTTTCAGGTAAAACTAAAAGAAACGAAACTCTCTTTGGTGAACCTGGTAATTTCTATATATACCTCTCTTATGGAATATATAACTGTATCAACATTGTTACTGGTAAAAGAAACTGGGCGAATGGAGTTCTGCTCAGGTCACTTGCAATTAAAGATGAAGATGAACGAATAGCCTCTGGGCCAGGTTTATTAGCAAAAAGATTTGGATTAAATAGAAATCATGACAATTTACCCATATCCGTAGAGAATGGTTTTTGGATAGCTAAAGAAGCAAATTCTCAAAAGATGCTAGATATTGTTCAAACAACAAGAATTGGAATATCTCAAGCTAAAGATCTTCCTTGGCGTTGGTATCTTAAAAACAGTAGAAGCATAAGTAAAAGAGCCAAAGGAGATAAAACTCCTTCTAAAAATCAATGTTGGTACCCAAGCTCATATGAGGGATCATGAGTAATTGGAAACACAAGCACATACTTGATTTATCTAAATTTTCTTTAGATGATTATAAAACTGTTTTAGAATTAACAACAAGATTCCAAGACGTTCTAACTACAAGATCAAGAAAACTTCCCGCACTTCAAGGACGATTAATCACTACCTTATTTTTTGAATCAAGCACAAGGACTCGTAGCAGTTTTGAGCTTGCAGCGAAGAGACTATCTGCTGATGTTCAGAACTTTTCTGCCGCTACTAGTTCTCTCAGTAAAGGGGAGACTCCCTTAGATACAATGCTGACTTATATTGCAATGGGAGCTGATATTTTAATAATCAGGCATGAATCAACAAATGTACCGAATGATTTAGCTCAGTATGTCGATCAGAATAATATAAATACTTCCATACTGAATGCGGGAGATGGCTTTCATAGCCATCCAAGTCAAGGTCTTTTAGATTTATTTACATTAGCAAGTTTCTTTAATCCAAATAATCCATCACCAAATAACTTATTAAATAAAAAAATAACAATCGTTGGCGATATCCTTCATTCTAGAGTCGCCAGGTCAAATCTTTGGGCCCTGACAGGCTGTGGTGCAAATGTAACTCTTTGTGGTCCCAAAAGCCTTCTCCCTGATGAATTTTCTGACTTTGTTTTAAGCCCTCCTCCAGGACAAACTCATGACCCCATCAAAAATCGAGGTTCAATAATAATAAACAGATCTCTTAAAGAAGCCTTAAGAGGTAGTGATGCTGTTATGACACTTCGATTACAAAAGGAACGAATGCAAGAAAATATGCTTACTGATCTTGACACTTACCATAAGCATTATGGAATCACTCATGAAAGCTTAAAGTGGTGCGAGAGAAAAGTACCTGTAATGCATCCAGGTCCAGTTAATAGAGGAATAGAAATAAGCAGCCAAATATTAGAAGATGATTCAATTAATCTGATTAAAGATCAAGTAAGTAATGGAATACCAACAAGAATGTCACTATTATATTTACTTGCAAATAGAAATATAATTGAATCATAATTAACCCAGAATTGAAAAAATTCAGAATTCCTTATACCTATAAAAGCTTCAAACCTTCAGAGAAAAGTCCATAAACAATCCCAATACGAAATACATCAAAAGTTCTTATAAGTATTATGGGTTTTTCTGACCTCAAGAAAAAGAATCTCAATTGAATTAGACCTTCCAAAAATATCAAAGTAAAGAAGGCTCCTATAGGATCCATTAGAGCTAATACTCCATTTATCATTCCTAGAGAGCTTCCAATAAGAAAACCTCCTAAAAAAATAATTACTAATAAAGAATATCTTCTCCATGGATTTGCAGACCAATTTGCCAATCTATCAATCAGATTTGAGGAAAATCTATATAAAATCGTTGACTGCATTTTTGATGCCATATCTAAAAAGTGAAAGAAAAAGAAGTCAAATTAATATACAAAAACTATACAAGTAAAAGATCCAAATTTTAACTAAAGACAAATATGAAGTATAATTTAAATTATAAAATTATTATTTCTGGAATCTTAATTAATAAAGTTAATCATATTTTATATTGAATTAAATTCCCCAAAAGCCCAAATTTTAAAAATAAAACCAAAGGGTTTTAACCGTCCAATTTTGTTCCATGCTTCATTTAAGATAAAATCAAAATATTATGACTAGCTCTACTTCACTATTTGGAAAAAAAATATTAGTTGGGGTTACGGGAAGTATCGCAGCAATAAAGACTCCTATATTAGTAAGTCGACTAATCAAAGCAGGAGCAGAAGTTAAATGTATCGTTACGCCAAACTCTACAAATTTAGTTAGCCCATTATCTTTATCAACTCTTAGTAGGAATAAATGCTTTCAAGATAAAGATCAATGGGAAGATTATCAAGCTAAACCTTTGCATATTTCCTTGGCTGAGTGGGCTGAACTAATAATTGTTGCTCCGATGAGTGCAACATCCTTATCCAAGTTCGTCCACGGAAATGCTGATGGGCTGTTAGCAAGCACACTGCTAGCAACAGATTCTCAAATAATAGTTGCGGCTGCAATGAACACTTCAATGTGGTCTAATCAATCAGTACAAGAAAACTGGAATAGCGTACAAAAAAGAGAGCAAGTTATTCCTTTAGCACCCAGCGAAGGCCTTCTAGCTTGCGACAGAATTGGGGATGGGAAAATGATTAATTTGGATATTATTGAATTAGCCTCTGAAAGTGCATTAATTTTTAAAGCACAAAATAAATTTCTGACTAAAGACTTATTAGGTCAAAGATTTCTAATATCAGCTGGTCCTACTGTCGAAGATTTAGATGCAGCAAGACAATTAACAAATAGAAGCAGCGGTCTAATGGGCGTTCTAATGTCTCACGCAGCAAAATTAAGAGGAGCAGAAGTTGATTTAGTGCATGGACCCATAACTTTTCAAAAAGAGCTCTTGGAAGGACTACATGCTTATCCAGTAAGAACCGCAACTCAAATGCAAACAGCTATTAATGATTTACAGCCTATGGCAAATGTAATTGTTATGGCTGCAGCTGTTTGTGATTTCAAAAAAACTAATCCAAGGTATAAAAAGATTCCAAAGAACCTTCTCATCAATTCAATTTTAGAAGATCTAGAAATAACCCCAGATATAATAAAAAAACTAAGTGCAAATAAATTAAAAGGTCAAATTTTTCTCGGCTTTGCTGCAGAGACTGGAAGCGATAAAGAAATTAAAGATAAAGGCGAGCAGAAAAGAATTTCCAAAGGGTGTGAATTTCTAATGGCCAATCCAATTGATAGGAAAAACCAAGGTTTTGAGGAAAATTTCAACAGTGGCTTTTTACTAGGACCTAATAAAATGGTAAAAAACATTCTTCTTTCAACAAAACTTTCAATATCCCATCAACTTTTAGATGAAATTCAAAGCTATAAATCATAAATTTACTTAATATTTCAGTTTTGTTTTTTTTTTAATTCTTTCCTTATTTTCCCCAGAATCCCTTCAAATAAAGGCTTCTCATGAATAAAAAAGTCTTCAACCCATAATTAAAAAGCTACGGGTTGTTTAGAGCTGCAAAAGGCTTGTCGTAAGAAGTATTTAACACCTGTAGTATCCCAACTGAATTAATTGGGCGGTTTCGACCGCAGTCATCTAGCCCTCTCATGCGATTTCGTCCTCTGCTGGCTTTGATGCTGGCTTTCTGTCTCACATTTACAACACTCCCATCAAGCGCATCTGCAGCTTTGAAAGGGCGTGAACAAGGTAATGCCCGATTTGGCAATGTTGTTAATACCGGCCAAGCAGATGCTTGCACTGTCTTACCAGCTGGCTCCTCAGGTTCTATTAATGCTGATGGTCAATTCAAAGGGTTATGCCTTCAGCCCACTGAAGTTTCAGTAAAACTTCCTGGCAATAAGAGAAATAAATCTGATTTTGCCATATCAAAAATCATTAGTCCTCGCTTCAACACCAGTCTTGATGAAGTTTATGGAGACTTATCTGGAGGAAAATTCACTGAAAAAGGTGGTATTGATTTCTCTCTAATTACTGTTCTTGCTCCAAACGGAGAAGAGTTTCCTTTTGCTTTCTCTGTCAAAGAGATGGTTGCTGACTCTAAAAAAGGTAAGTCAATTGAACCAGGTGCTGAGTTCTCAGGACCAACAACAACTCCTAGCTATAGATCTGCTGATTTTCTTGATCCAAAAAGTCGCGCTAAGTCAACTGGGGTTGAATATGCTCAAGGGCTTATTGCTCTTGGTGGTGACGATGAGGATCTTGCCAGAGAAAATGTTAAAACCGATCTTGGTGGTAAAGGTCAAATAACCCTTACCGTTGAAAGTGTTGATGCTGACACTGAAGAATTTGGAGGTACTTTTGTTGCCATCCAACCCTCAGATAATGATCTTGGGTCCAAAGATCCTGTTGATATAAAAATCACTGGAAATTTCTATGGTCGTAAAGCCTAGTTAAAGGCAAATTATCTTTAGAAATTAAAAAGGGGGGGAGATCAAATTTCCTCCCTTTTTTTTATTGAAAGAATTATCTAAAAACAAATTTATAAATAAGGGCCCTTTATCTGGGAGAATTTTTCGGGTTAGTCAAATTAGCAATGATTATTAATTCAAATCCTACTGAAAATCTTAAAGGCTTAATAAAGCCATATGGAGGAAAGCTAGTTAATTTAATGGCCACAAATTCAGAGCTAGAGGAATTAAAAAAAAGTTCTTATAAAACTTTGAATTGTTCAGATCGAAATGCTTGTGATATTGAACTTCTTTTAATCGGGGCATTCTCCCCGTTGAATGGATTTATGAATGAAGAAAATTACAACTCAGTAGTAAAAGAGCATCGACTTCAATCAGGTTTACTATTTGGATTGCCCATAGTTTTTGATACAGACAAAGAAGATATCAAACCTGGAGATTCAGTTCTACTCAAATACAAAGATCAAGATCTTGCATTATTTCAAATAAAGGACAAATGGGAGCCTAATAAAGTTAATGAAGCTAAGTGTTGCTATGGGACGACTTCACTAGAGCATCCAGCCGTAAGGATGATAACGATGGAAAGGAAAAAATATTATTTAGGTGGAACCATTAAAGGCTTTGAACTACCTAAAAGAGTTTTCTCATGCAAAACCCCAGCTCAAGTTAGAGAAAATTTACCTTCAGGAGAAGATGTAGTTGCATTCCAATGCAGGAACCCAATTCATAGGGCACATTATGAGCTTTTCACTAGAGCATTAAAAGCAACTAATGTCAGTAAAAATGCTGTTGTCCTTGTTCATCCAACTTGCGGACCAACACAAGAAGATGACATTCCTGGATCAGTAAGATTTGAAACTTATGAAAAACTTGCTTCAGAAGTAAATAACCCAAAAATCAGATGGGCATATCTTCCTTACTCTATGCATATGGCAGGTCCTAGAGAAGCTTTACAGCACATGATTATTAGAAGAAATTATGGATGTACTCATTTCATCATTGGCAGAGATATGGCTGGATGTAAATCAAGTCTTACAGGAGAAGATTTTTATGAACCATATGAGGCTCAGGATTTTGCAAAGACTTGCTCTGCTGAACTAGAGATGCAAACTGTGCCATCATTAAATCTTGTTTATACAGAAGAAGAAGGCTATGTAACAGCAGAATATGCCGACAAAAATGGTCTCAATATAAGGAAATTAAGCGGAACTCAGTTTAGAAAAATGCTTCGAAGTGGAGAACAAATCCCTGAATGGTTTGCATTTAAAAGCGTCGTTGATGTACTCAGAGCCGCATAGATGGTCATGATCCTATTAATATTATATAAAAAGAGAGAAGAACCTTGAACAAACGTTGGAGAAACATTGGTCTCTACATCCTCATAGTTGTAGTTGTGATTTTTGTCGGCAGTGCATTTTTTGATACTCCAACTCCCAGCAAAGCGACAAGAACCCTTAGATACAGCGATTTCATTGAAGCCGTTCAAGATAAGCAAGTAAGCAGAGTTCTTATCTCACCTGACAAAGGCACAGCTCAAATTGTTGAAAGCGATGGAAATCGAGCTTTTGTTAATTTGGCTCCTGATCAGGAACTTCTTCAACTTCTTACTCAAAACGATGTTGATATTGCCGTTCAACCTACAACTCAAGCAAATCCTCTTCAACAAGCTGCAAGCAGCCTAATATTCCCAATTCTCCTGCTAGGAGGACTATTTTTCCTATTTAGAAGAGCAGGGTCTGGAGGAGGAGGGAATCCTGCAATGAATTTTGGAAAAAGCAAAGCAAGATTGCAAATGGAGCCAGAGTCCAAAGTAACTTTTGGTGATGTTGCAGGAATTGAAGGAGCAAAATTAGAGTTAACTGAAGTTGTTGATTTTCTGAAAAATCCAGATCGTTTTACTGCTGTTGGTGCGAAGATTCCAAAAGGAGTATTACTAGTGGGCCCTCCAGGTACAGGTAAAACTTTATTAGCTAAAGCTGTTGCTGGTGAGGCGTCTGTTCCCTTCTTTTCTATATCTGGATCAGAATTTGTTGAAATGTTTGTAGGAGTTGGAGCCAGTAGGGTTAGAGATTTATTTGAGCAAGCCAAAAAGAATGCTCCATGTATTGTATTTATCGATGAAATAGATGCTGTAGGGAGACAACGAGGAGCAGGTCTTGGTGGAGGTAATGATGAAAGAGAACAGACCTTAAATCAATTATTAACAGAAATGGATGGCTTCGAAGGAAATACAGGAATCATTATTGTTGCGGCCACAAACAGACCTGATGTTCTTGATTCAGCACTTTTACGTCCTGGTAGATTTGATAGACAAGTAACAGTTGATAGACCCGATTACTCAGGTCGACTTCAAATACTTAAAGTTCATGCAAGGGATAAAACACTATCTAAGGGGATTGACCTTGATCAGGTCGCCAGAAGAACACCTGGTTTTACAGGTGCAGATTTAGCAAACTTATTAAACGAAGCTGCAATCTTGGCAGCGAGAAGAGAATTGACGGAAGTAAGTAATGATGAAATTGGAGATGCAATAGAAAGAGTTATGGTTGGACCAGAAAAAAAAGATCGAGTAATAAGCGAAAAACGAAAACAGCTAGTTGCATATCATGAAGCTGGACATGCTGTTGTTGGTGCTGTCATGCCTGATTATGATCCAGTACAGAAAATATCTATTATTCCTAGAGGTCAGGCTGGAGGATTAACCTTCTTCACACCTAGTGAAGAAAGAATGGAGTCAGGACTTTATTCAAGGTCATATCTTCAAAATCAAATGGCCGTAGCACTAGGAGGCAGGGTTGCTGAAGAAATTATCTATGGAGAGGATGAAGTAACAACTGGAGCCTCTAACGATCTCAAGCAAGTAGCATCAGTTGCTAGACAAATGGTTACGAAGTTCGGGATGAGTGACAAGCTTGGACCAGTAGCACTTGGCAGATCTCAAGGCGGTGGAATGTTTCTTGGTAGAGACATTGCATCTGAAAGAGATTTTTCCGAGGACACAGCTGCAACAATTGATTCAGAAGTTTCAATTCTTGTTGAGATGGCTTATGAACGAGCAAAAAAAGCCTTGAACGATAATCGAAAAGTACTTGAAGAATTGACAGCTATGCTTATGGAGACTGAAACTGTAGATTCCTTAGAATTTCAAGAGTTATTAATTCGTCATGAAGTAAAAGTTGCAGAATACGCTTAATAAAAAATTAGATAATTGTTCTATTAGAAAGCAAAAAGGTTTAATTGAGTCACTAAACCAACAACCATTAATAATCGTAATTCGACTAGAAAAAGATTTTTTTATTATTCCAGAGAAAAAAAACCTGCTTTTAGCAAATATCCAGAACTTATCTGAATATGGAGTCAGACATATTGAAATTGGATGGGATTCAAATAGTGAATGGATTAAACTAATTTCTGAAATTCAGTCTTCTTTTCAAGAAATAAATATTGGGGCAGCATCTATTAATTGCGAACAAGCTCTTAATTCAATTTTAAAATTAGATCTACAATATTCAATGACTCCTTTTTTCAATAAACACTTACAGCAAAAAGCAAAAGAAACTAATCAATTACTAATACCAGGCATATCTAATACTAAAGATTTAAAAGAAGCAATTCAAATGGGGTATAAAGTACTTAAAATTTACCCTGCTTCAAAATTAGGAATTGACTTCTTAAATAACATACAAGATGTTTATAAAGAAAATCTTTTCCTCATTGGTGCAGGAGGCCTAAAAAGTAAAGATTTAGAAAAACTCCTAAAAAATGGATATAACGCAATTGCACTTGGAAGAAGTTTAATAAATCAGAGAATTGATCATGAAATTGACATGTGGCTAAGAAAGTATAGATAAACTCATATTGTAATTTTTCTTCGTTGAACAGTTAATTAGTATCAAAACATTGTCCCTTGTGTCTTAACAAATGATCAGCAAGTACCAGAGCTACCATTGCTTCCACCATTGGGACAGCTCTCGGTAAAACACAAGGATCATGCCTACCTGTTGCCTCAAGAGTTGTTGCATTGCCATCTTCATCGATAGTATTTTGTCGTTTTCTGATAGTTGCTGTTGGTTTAAATCCAACTCTAAGAATAATATCTTCTCCATTAGAAATACCGCCTTGAATCCCTCCTGAGTTATTAGTAGCTGTTTTAAGTCGGTCAGAATTAGAGGGTAAAAATGGATCATTATGTTCACTTCCTTTTAAGTATGTCCCTGCGAAACCAGAACCCACTTCAAAACCTTTAGTCGCAGGCAATGACATTAGTGCTTTTGCTAAGTCAGCTTCTAACTTATCAAAAACAGGCATTCCAAGCGCTATAGGAGGATTTCGAACAATACACTCAATAACTCCGCCGCATGAATCTCCTTCTCTTCCAAAAGCTTCTACTCTCTCAATCATTAACTGAGCAGTTTGTTGATTTGGGCATCGAACCATATTTGCCTCAATATCATTAAAAGTAATTTTACTTGTATCAATATCAGCCTCAATATCATGAATTCTTTTCACCCAAGCAAGAATTTCTGTATTGGAAGATGTTGAGAGAAGTTGCTTAGCAACTGATCCAGCTGCAACCCTTCCAATTGTTTCTCTAGCGGATGCTCGCCCTCCTCCACTTTGTGCCTGTATGCCATATTTCTTTTGATATGTGGCATCTGCATGAGAGGGTCTAAAAGTTTTTTTTATTTCTGCATAATCCTTGGGTCGTTGATCTTTATTTCGAACAAGCATTGCAATAGGAGTTCCTAATGTCTTATTACCTAAAAGACCACTAAGAATTTCAATCTCATCACTTTCATTTCTTGGAGTAGTAATTTTGCTCTGTCCTGGTCTTCTACGATTTAAATCTTTTTGTATTTGACTAATATCAAGCTGCAAACGAGGAGGGCAACCATCAATAATTACACCAACTCCACCACCGTGGGATTCTCCGAAGGTGCTTATACAAAAAAGTTTGCCGAAACTACTTCCCATAAATAACCCTATCTTTAAGATCGTAATCAATCCTCACTAAAAAACAAACCAACTCATGGGTTCATAAATTCATAGAAACTAAAAGCAAGCAAAATCTAACTTCCTACAATCCCGGCATAAGCGTGAACTTAAGAGAGAGAAATAGTAAAATTTGAACTTGGGAGTATAAGGGAGTTATCAACAAAAAGATATTTAATATTTCCCAAAGAAACTGCTAGCACATAGGTTTCTATCTTTTCATAACATAGTAAAAAGAAGAGTTTAGTAAGAACCCGTCGAACGAAAGAAGTTGCAATACTGTTCAACCTTTGAACGAGCTCGTCTACTTCCCTGCAATCCTAAGAGTCTTGCAGCCTCAACACCATTAATTTCGGTTGCATAGTAAAGCCCACAAATATTTTTAGTGTCCCAAATCCTTTCATCAGCTATAGCAACTGTTGAGACAAAAAACCCAACTGCTAATCCAATATTCAAGAATCGGTTCATTCTTTCTTTTCTTTGTTTTCTAGAAATTTAAACCAACCTTCTTCTTTTATCCCTCTTTTGATGGCAGTCAGAAGAGCACCTAAAAAAAATGAACCTAGTCCTGCAAAAATCGCTAGGGTCAATAATGGTTTAACTCCTGAGCTGCCTACACTTTGAAGTGCAGGATCAAATGAATCCATTATAAAAATGTATTAATCGTCGTAAGCTTTGCAAGTTGAAGCTGTTGGGTGAAGATTACATTCATTGTCCCAAAACTCTTCTCTTGTTTCTGGAGGAATTGTATAAGTAAAGTCATGCATCTTGCGAATATCACTGAGTGCATTTTTCATTGCAGTGAATGGAGTTGTTAATTTCATAAGCCTCCTTTTCGTACAACCTTTTTCTACTTGATCTTTACTGAAAAAGATACCTCGGTTTTTACTCAAGTAATTATGCTTGCGATAAGAAAGTAATTACTTATTGTTATCAAGCCATGTGAGTAATGACAATCCAAGAGAATATTTCAGTTTACGGCATGGCTTCTTTACCTAAGTCATAACAAAGTAGACGTTTACCGGGAGTAAATCGTTTTACACAACCCACTAAGCAACATTATTAGTCGATGACTCCTATCAATACCTCATTAAAAAGTTTATATTGTTCCGATAATCCACTTAAAAAGCTTAAAAGCATCCGCTCTTCTTTAGGTTATATAACTACTAACTGATCACAACCTTGAGTTCTAAAATAAGACATTAATTTCTTCCTTGCCTTAATTATCAAGTAATTAAAGATAAAGCATTTTTTCATGTGAATGAATGTAGATCAAAAGTTCAACAAGGAAAACCGAACGCAAAAGTACTCACCATGCGCTATAAAGACATCTTCTACTTTCCAAAGAATGCAGTCTCAAAGCGGTTTAACAGAAGCTGGGGCATTTAAACGATTCCAACAATACCTTCTTGTTAAATGGGAAGCGCTACCTGAACAGCAACAGGGTTATGCAAAAAAAGCTTGGGGAGTTATTACTTACAAATGGAGATGGCAGATCGCTATGAATATTCCATATCTAGCAATCTTTGCATTAGACCGTACTGTTCCTGCAGTTCATAAATTTGATATGAATCTTATAGCTACTGTTACCTCCAAACTTCCATTGCCAGAATTTATTTCCACTTGGATTTCTCTTAGCTAAACCTAAGAAGCTATGAATGTATTCGAAGTTCTTCCCAAAATCTCTACAATAAAATCTTTAATATAAACGAAATAATTAGAATAAAGGGGTTTTACTGATGCGAAATAATTATAAATGACTTAAAAATAATCTGTCATTTAAAGTAGCACTATTAACAGAACAATTCTCTGGTTTGAAGAATTACTAATATTAATGGGAAATGCTTTGTTCCACCCTTATAAAAACAATGCTCCTCATATATTGAAGTACAGCCTTTCAGAGATGATCCTTACAAAAATAAAGGAATTACACAACTCCTGGAATGGAAATCTTTAATTTCAAAACCTGGCGGTTATTTCCCATTTTTAGCTTTCCCTAATATCGCTCTCAATCTGCTTTCTTAATATAAATATATATAGAAACTTTAGTTATTGATTTAACTCAAACTCAATACATGACTATCGATATTTTTCTTCTCTGAGGTATTTTTTGGATATAGATTTGGCTAATGATCTTGAATATTAGTGATTGAGTCTGGTAATCAGATCACAAAACGAGATCTTCAGGTTTTCTAGCCTGAATCAAGCCTAATAATTTGCATTAATGTTTCTTCTTGCAAAATCATTTCCAAGCAAGTTAAGAGATTGAGAACAGAACATGCACGAGATGTTTCAAATACTTGGATAGTGTTTATATCTTGGGTACTGAGATCTCTATGAATATTCTCAACCTCGGAAAATTCTCTAAGCGCTCTCGAAGGCTGAAAAGTCAATTAGATACTTCATTTCTTATCACTTGTACTACGAGCAGGCCTCGAAATAGAGCAAACCGTACCAACCCTATCTTTACTTTGCTTAATAATTTGCTTTACATTTGTACACATAAATCACCCGGTTTCATTCCATGACTCCTGAAGCAGAAAAGTTTAACGGTTGGGCAGCAATGCTTGGCTTCGTTGCAGCATTCGGCGCATATGCAACAACTGGACAAATCATTCCTGGCATTTTCTAAATCAATAACAATGCAACCATCTAACAAAACAATCCTAGAAAGAAGTATTGGCAGACCTGCCATGATGGCTTTCGTTCTTCTAACAGGTGTTTACCTAACAACTGGTCAACTTATACCAGGTGTTGTCTAATGACTAATCAAAATAAAAACACAAGAAACATTGATCCCGAAAAAGTTATTGCTGAAAGGCTGAATGGCTACGCAGCAATATTTGGATGCATGGCTCTTGTCGGGGCATATGCAACAACAGGGCAAATTATTCCAGGTTTTGTTTAATGAATAACAACAATAGCTATTGGAAAACAGCTGAAGAAATGAATGGTCGTCTGGCAATGATCGGTTTATTTGCAGCTGTTGTTAACTATGGATTTACTGGCTGGATTATTCCCGGCATTGTCTAATTCCAAAACATACTCAAACATTTGAAGGTGGTTGGCTATCGCTAAAAGCTCTTTAACTTAGGCAGATACTTTCATAACATAGTTAGGATGTTTAAACTTGATTTTTATATGTTTGAACATCCTATTTCTTTGTTGTAAATAGAAAAGACTTTCCTTCTAGACGCCAAATACGATTAAATTTTAAATAGGAAAAATTAATAAAAATGAATTTAATTGCGAGTTATAAAAACGCAGGATTTGAGGCTGTAGCTGATGGTGCAATTTCTTTTTTTGACCGCCGAACAGATTTGCATCAGAATGGTATTGCATTTGGAGAGAATTCAGATTCTGAACCATCCAAAGTTTCAACAGATATTAGTCTTGTTTCCATAGATCGTTCGGATGCAGAAGCCTTTGCAATTTCTGAAGTGATAATAAGAGGTGTAAATGCAGGGTTAAAGAAGTATTTAGAAGAACGCCCTCTTATTCAAAAATGCTGCCCAGAACAATCTCTTTTTGTTAATCCAATTTTCAATTTGCAACGTTAT
Source organism: Prochlorococcus sp. AG-315-I14 (assembly GCA_003283665.1). Next base: position 56,806 of record QBWF01000003.1, read on the forward strand.
GCTCCAGGAGAAGGATTCAAGCAATGGCATTGTGACTGGACCATTAGTCAGGAAGCAACAGAACCAATGCATAGAGTTCTAGCGTGGATTCTTTACTGCAATGATGTTGAGTCTGGAGGAACTGAGTTCCATTGGCAGGCTCACCATGAATCAGCTCAACGAGGAAAGCTTGTTATCTTTCCTGCAGGAATATCACATATCCATCGTGGGAGAGTAAATAAAAAACATATCAAAACAATTGCAACGGGATGGATAAATGCTGGTTCTTTAAATTCCTATATCTCTCGTTTAGCAAAATCCTAAATGCTAAATGAGGACATTTGGTTCAGTATTTATCGGGAAGCAAACTACAACAAAACAAAAAATGTGCTTTAATTATTTTATGAATAGATCGATTAACAAAAAGTTAAGCACAAGCAATCCTGGTATTAACTTAAATTCAGATAAAAGAAGTACTTCAAGTTGGAACTTCGAAGTCGAAGGAAGTGGTCAAAGGAAGAGGTATTTAAGATCTCTCAAAGACAAAACAGCTGCATAGTTCCTAACTTTCGAATAGAAAGCAACTGCCATCTCATAAAATAAAACAAGGTTGTTTTTTGTAAGTTTGAATCATGAAATACATCAACATCTGATTGTATTTTTCCAATATCAAATGTTTAGCTAAATACAAAAAACATCGCTTGATTGAATTTCATGAATATAAAAGCTATCTAATTCATGAAAACAAGGAAATGCTCAAATCAACAATTAAGAATTGAATTGTTAAGGAAAAAGCTTTAAAAACTCGACTCCTGTCAATCTGCACTTACTGATGTAGGAATGGGACTTCTTTGTCTTGGTAATAATTCCTTCACTGATTGGTGGTCACATTCAGCAAAAGGAGAGCAACTAATTATTCAACCAAAAATTGATGGTTGTGCTGTTCGCCTCAGATATAAATATGGATGTCTAACTGGAGCTTCAACTCCATCCGACAAAGATTGTATCGATGCGATTCGTATAATCCCAAATATTCCTAATGTTATTGATGATTCTCGAAAAGTAGAAGTAGAGCTCAGAGGAGTACTATTTGCTCCCAAACTTGTGGCTTTGAAGTCACAATGTCTTGCAAAAGATCACCTAAGCGAAAAAGTTATGGCTTGCAAAGAACTGACTTTTGTTGCTTATGAGATTTTGGGTTCTACTCATGATGAGCTTCAAGATTTAACCGAATTGCAAAATTGGGGTTTTGATGTACCTATTACTCTTCGAACCGATGATCCTAAACAAGTCACAAGATGGCACAGTCAGTGGATAAATCATCAACTATTTTCTAATTATCCAACTGATGGAATAGTTGCAAAATGCAATTCAATTAATACTAAAAATAAACTTGGTACTTGTTCTACATATACAAACTGGGCGCTTGCTCTCAAGAAGCCCAGATCAACCAACATTTGTTGAATACTTAATAAACTTCACTCAAAGAAATTTCTAATTTAATCTTTCTTCCACTCTCGATACCATTGCCTATCATCCAGCCATCGAATAATAGGCCAGTTAATAAGGATTGATAAAATCAAAACTCCAAAGAAATAAAGCCTCTCAAAGGCAATTAGAAAAAGAAGGCTCGGAACTACTGACAAAATGACAGAAGTAACCAGGGCTCTTCTAGATGACATTTTTGTTCTCATAATTGAATTCTACAAGTTGTCTTAAGTTGAATCCTTCTTCTATACAATTAATATTACTAATTGAAAAATTATTCTATATCATAATTTTTCAATTCATCTTCGTTTTAATGAAGACACTTTAATTTATTTAATATCATAAAAAAGGTAGATATAAATCTACCTTTTTTATCATTTAGATTTTCACTAGAAAAAGTAATTCCTTTTTTCCTTAAAAATATTTAAAAGGGAAAAATACTTTATCCGGTCCTGCAAGGAAAACGGAGGAAGCAATAAGAGCAGTTACAATTTGGACCCCTATAAATTGTTTTAGAAGGTAGTCATAAGAGCCGGATACAGTCAAATCAACCTGTGGTTCATTCTCAGGCAAGCCATAATAAACTATTTGAGAGATCTGGAAAAAGATAACTAAGCCAGCAAAAGCAGCTAAAGCGTTAAATCCGCCAAAAGAGATTGTTGAAAAAAAACTTGTTGTGTAAATCATTGAGTAAGGGCTTGACTCATACTTCTATTAATTAGAGCATCGATTTCAAGAATTGCTAAAAGAACTAATAGACTGAAATCTATTAGTTTCAATCAAAGTCCTCAAGACCCCGTCAACAGGCTTTTATTCATAAACTCACATCATCTATTCCTTGAAGGCCCTCTGGAATCACGGTTGCCTCCACCCCCGTTATTTCTAGGTACTGCTTTTGTAACCCTTATAGAACGCCCCATCCATTCAACATCTTGAAGATCATCGATGGCCTTCTGTTCCTGGGCTTCATCAGCCATATCAACGAATGCGAAACCTCTTTTCCTCCCAGTTTCTCTTTCAAGAGGAAGCTTGCAATTCGTGACTTCACCATAGGTACTAAAAACCCCAACAATATCTTCTTTCTCTGCATCAAAGGAAAGGTTTCCTATGTAAATAGTCATTGAGTGGCGGACCTCTAAAAGTGTTAATGAATGGTTCTAAAAGGAGAGCTCTTCAAAGATGTAGCTCATAGAGCCCAACAGATTGAAGCAAGCCATTTGGAGGATTCACCAACACTCTAAGTGTTCTTATCTAAAAGAATCAAAATTAAATTTGCTTTACTGTCCTGTAAAATCAAATCATTGAATTTTTAATCTTTTTGACTCAAGTAACTGTTGGAGAAAACGAGGGCATTGAATCAGCGCTTCGTCGGTTTAAACGGCAAGTATCAAAAGCCGGGATCTTTGGTGAATTGAAGCGTCTTCGTCACCATGAAACACCTGTAGAAAAATACAAGCGTAAATTGCAGCAAAGACGAAGAAGTAGAAGAAGATAAATATTAATAATTATTTTGTGAAGAATTAATATATACAAATTCAGACAAAATCATTTCTAATATTTTCAAAATGGAAAGAGAAAATTGTTGGGTCTGGTTTAAGGGGTCACTTAATGCTCAAGGTTACTGGAAAGGTGGCTTTACTTATGAAAAAGATAACGAGCCAGGTCTACTTATCAAGAGCTCAGCTTATGTTCCATGCAGAGTTCCTGAGTGGAGAATCAGCAAAACTGAGCCAGAAGACAAACATAAAGGACCAGACATTCCAATTAATTCTACTTGGAAAATAATATAAAATATACTAGATTTTTATATAAATTACTGGCTCATATTTACCCCAAAAAGAGGAGCTAAATATTTGACCACTGCAGGAATAATCAACAATACTGTTATCAATCTAAATGCATGAATTGCCGCAACCGATGCTCCAATTCCAAGTTCTGCACCAACCAAGCTCATGCCTAAAGTTCCTCCAGGAGCAGACCCAAGTAAAGCTATCAAAGGATCGATCCCAAAAAGACGCACAACTAAAAAACCTACTAAGACGCCTGTAAAAACAAGAGTAAAAGTAATTAAAAGTGCTGGTTTCCAAAGTGTTTCTAATTCATTAAGGGTTTCGCTATTTATCCCAGTACCGATAACAGTGCCCACTCCAATACCAAGTATTGTTTTCGTACCCAAAGGCCATTGAGCTGGCTCAAGTTGACCACTAACGCTTAAAAAGCCTGCCGCTAAAAGCGACCCTAAAAGAGGGGCTGCAGGAATACCACTTAATATCATCAGGCTCCCTAATGCGGCACCACCAAGCACATATAGAAACAAAGTGATTAAAGGGTTCATGATCCAAGCCTGCAATCTTAACCAATACAGTCTGATGGATTTATTATTTTTTTAATAAATTTGTGTTTTACATTTAAAAGATCAACTCAGAAACTTCCATCTCTTCATTTAGCAACGAATTCTAATCCAAGCTGACATCAAAAATGATTTGCCTTACTAAGTTTTCTTCCTGTTTCAGACAATTTTGGAATCTTTTGATTTTAAGTCTTACTTATTTTTCCAATCAAAGAGACCAAAAATTGTTAGTGTTTAGTTCTAATTGATTATCACTAGTATTTGCCCTTCCTCTAATGGCATCTGTTTTGACTAGTAAATTGAATAAAAAGATCAATATCCTTAACCATCAAGCAAAGGAAAAGGTTTTATATGTTCGGCTTCCTTGTAACCCTATTTTCCCAATTGGTCCAATTTATTTAGCAGATCACGTTCATAAATGTTTTCCAGAAATTAAACAATCAATTTTAGATTTAGCTTCTTTACCTCTTTTAGATGTAGAAAGAGTACTTATAAAGTGCATCAATACTTTCCAACCCACATTATTAGTTTTTTCATGGAGAGATATCCAAATCTATGCTCCTGTAGATGGAAGAGGTGGAAATCCTTTACAAAACTCATTTGAAGTTTTTTATGCTCGCAATCCTTTAAAGAAACTTCATGGGGCATTAGGTGGATTAGAACTGATGAAAAGCCATTACGGAGAAATATGGAGGAACCAAAAGTTAATAAAAAGGGGATTAAAATATGCAAAGAAATTCAATCCAAATGCAACTGCAATTATTGGTGGTGGTGCAGTTAGTGTCTTTTATAATCAATTAAAAAAATCACTGCCTAAAGGCACCATAATATCTCTAGGTGAAGGTGAATTATTAATAGAAAAATTATTAAGAAAAGAATCAATTAAAGATGAAAGATGTTTTATTATTGGAGAATTAGTACGGGAAAAAATTATTCATGAGAAACCAAATAATGTATTTAAAACAGCATGTGATTACAAATATATTCAATCAATATGGCCTGAATTTCAATGGTATTTAGAAGGAGGTGATTTTTTTATTGGTGTTCAAACAAAAAGAGGATGTCCCCATAATTGTTGCTATTGCATTTACACAGTTATTGAAGGCAAGAAAGTCAGAATCAATCCAGTCAATGAAGTGATTGAAGAAATAAAACAGTTGTATAGCCTAGGCGTACGTGGCTTTTGGTTTACTGATGCTCAATTCATTCCATCAAGAGGACACATTCAAAATGCAAAAGAGATTCTTCAAGCCATTCTTGATGAGGGTTTAAATGATATACATTGGGCAGCATATATCCGGGCAGACAACATAGACGAAGAACTCGCAGAATTAATGGTTCAAACTGGAATGAGTTATTTCGAAATTGGCATCACTTCTGGTTCCCAAGAACTTATAAGAAAAATGAGAATGGGTTACAACCTCAAAACAGTACTGAAAAACTGTGAGCTTCTTGCTAAAGCAGGTTTCAAAGATCATGTTTCAGTTAATTATTCATTCAATGTGATAGATGAACGCCCGGAAACTATTAGACAAACTGTTGCTTATCACAGAGAGCTTGAAAACATTTTCGGAGCCAAAATAGTCGAACCAGCAATATTTTTTATTGGGCTTCAACCTCATACATTGTTAGAAGAGTATGGGTTAAAAAACGGTCTTTTAAAGCCTGGTTACAATCCAATGAGTTTAATGCCATGGACTGCAAGAAAACTTCTTTGGAATCCAGAACCTATGGGTAAAGAATTTGGAAGAATCTGCTTAGAGGCATTTGATGAAAACCCTAATGATTTTGGCCGAACGGTGATGAATTTATTAGAAAGAGATTATGGAATTTCATCTCTCAATGAAGCCTTAACTGTTAAATCTAAAAATCGACCAGTTCTTAAAAAAAACCTTCTTTGAAAAATCAAGAGTATAACCATCATTGTTATACCAACCACTCCACTTATTGGATTGGAAAGTTCATTAGCTGCACCCAATAAATAATAAGGAGTTTCATTAGAAAAAGTCACTAATCCAGAATCAAAAAGGAACCAAACTCCAACCAAGCCTCCATGAAAACCCATGCATCCCCATAAATCTCCCTTATCAATAGTGCGTCGCAAAGTCAAAAGCAAACCAAAAAGAAACAAGCCTAAAGAAAAAGGAATCAAAGGCAATAAACCTACATCCAACCTTATATGTGCCAAACTAAAAATTCCAGCTTGGAAAATAATTCCTTTTCTCACGCCAAATAAAAATATCATTTCTTGCATTAACCAACCTCTAAAAATAATCTCTTCTGCAAAACCAACACCTAGAATCAATAAAAATGCATTAAATAACGAGTTGATATTTAATTGATTGAAATTAGATATACAACCGCTTAAGGAAAGAAAAAGTATGAGAATTATCAAAAGAAAGGTTGCCAATATAAATCCATTGAAAAATAATTTAATAGCTTTATATCTTTTCTCAAAATCTAAACCGACAGATCTCCAAGGGGCATTAGTTTTCCATCGATCCTTCGCCCAACTTGGGAGTAAAGTTATAAAAGATAAGAAGGTAATTATAGTACCTATTAAAGATAAATTACTAGGACTAATATCTTTATCAAAAATATAAATGAAATGACTAACACACCATCCTATAAAGTATAAAATGGGAAAAAGGGTAAATGTTGGAATCCATTGCACCTTTTGATGCAGCCATTTAGACCATACTATTGCAAGTACAGTTTTCAACTTTCAATTTCAATTGTGCTTGTTAGACCTTTTGCCTTCAATGACTCTGAATAAAATTCAGCGGGTTCTAAATCACAAACTATAACCAATCCAATACCATTATTATGAGTTTCCAACATGACATTAAGAGCATCTTGCTCACTTAGTTGTGGAACTACTTGTCTAAGAGTTTTTACTACATAGTCCATAGAATTAACTGGGTCATTATGAAGTAAGACCTTGTATTTAGGAGAAGTTTTACGAACTCTTACTACCTCACGATCAATAACAACAGTATCTCCATCCTTACGATCAGAAGAATTAACCATAATTAAAAAGCCTTGAAAGTTAGCACTTTTCATAAAGAATTTAACACAGATAATTCCATCACAGTTTCACAATTCTATTCATCGCTTTTTCAACATTTTCTCTACTGTTAAATGCTGATAAACGAAAGTAACCTTCTCCTGCAGCCCCAAACCCACTTCCAGGTGTACCCACAACATTTGCATTCTTAATCAGAAAATCAAAGAAATCCCATGAGCTCATATTTTTAGGTGTTTTTATCCATGCATATGGAGCATTAGTTGCTCCAAAAACTTCAAATCCTGCTTCGGTAAGATTATTTTTAATTATTTCCGCATTACCCATATAAAAATTTACTAATGTTTGAATCTGTTTTTGACCTTGAGAAGAGTAAACGGCCTCTGCTCCTCGCTGAACGATATAGCTCACACCATTAAATTTTGTACTTTGGCGCCGATTCCATAATGACCATAAATCAACCTCTTCATCACCTGCTTTACCTTTCAAAGTCTTTGGGACAACTGTAAAAGCGCATCTTGTTCCAGTAAAACCAGCATTTTTTGAAAAAGAACGAAATTCAATAGCACAATCTTTAGCTCCTTCTATTTCATAAATCGAATGAGGAATATTTTCATCTTGAATAAAAGCCTCATAAGCAGCATCAAAAAGAATCAAAGCATTATTCTTTTTCGCATACTCGACCCACTTCTCCAACTGCTCCTTTGTCGCAACAGCTCCAGTGGGATTATTAGGGAAGCAAAGATAAATTAAATCAAATTTCTCACTAGGAATCTGAGCTTCAAATCCATTATCTGAATTAATTGGTATGTAATTCAATCCTTGATATTCTCCTGTATTGGATGCTTCCCCAGTCCTTCCCGTCATAACATTGCTATCAACATAAACCGGGTAAACAGGATCTGTTACAGCAATTTTATTTTCTTTTCCAAGAACATCTAAAATATTACTGCTATCACATTTAGAGCCATCAGAGATAAATATTTCATCAGCAGAAATCTCACACCCACGAGAAGAATAGTCGGTCTTAGCAATGCTTTCTCGCAACCACAAATATCCCTGTTCTGGTCCATATCCCCTAAAGCCTTCTGCAGTTCCCATTTCCTCAATTGCCAACTTCATCGCTTCACGACAAACAGAGGGAAGAGGCTCGGTCACATCTCCTATACCTAAACGTATCAAATTCACATCCGGGTTTTCAGAGTTAAATTTTTTAATCCTTCTGGCAATCTCTGGGAAAAGGTAACCTGCTTTTAACTTCAGGTAATTTGCATTAACTTGAAC
>QBWF01000004.1 GCA_003283665.1 Prochlorococcus sp. AG-315-I14
AGCTGAGGAAGCAATAGCAACACTTGTAAGTATTGCTTCCATAGAAAGAGAAAATGATGGAATTCGCTCGTTACCAGGTCTATTAGCAGAGTCAAAAGGGAAGACTATTGAAGAGATTTATAATGGTAATAACAAAGGAATATTAGAGGATGTAGAGCTTAATAAATTAATTACGGAAACATCAAGATTAGCTGTTGGATCAATGGTTAAGTCATTAACAGGAATAGATGGAAGGGTAAATATGAAGAAGAATCTATGGACTAAGTTTAAAGAATTTCTCAGAACTATTGGATTCTCAATACCTTCCTCATGGATCCTTACCGTACAAAAGGCAGGATTTAAAAGTATAAATTCAGCGGAAACAGATAAACTTTTTGATTACTTGAAATTTTGTCTTGAACAAATCTGTGCTGATAAAGAAATGGAAAGCCTTTTAAAGGCATTAGATGGTGATTATGTACTTCCTGGTCCAGGAGGTGACCCAATTAGAAATCCTGCCGTATTGCCAAGTGGAAAGAATATTCATGCTCTTGACCCACAATCAATACCTACAATTGCTGCGGTTGCATCAGCTAAAGGTGTAGTTGACAAACTTATTGAAAGACAAACAGAAGAACAAGGTAAGTGTCCAGAAACTATTGCATGTGTCTTATGGGGTACTGATAATATAAAAACGTATGGAGAATCATTAGCGCAAATACTTTGGTTCGTAGGAGTAAAACCTAAGCCAGATTCTGTAGGTAGAATTAACAAATTAGAATTGTTATCACTAGAAGAATTAGGAAGGCCAAGAATAGATGTAGTTGTTAACTGTTCAGGTGTATTTAGAGATCTATTTATAAATCAAATGGCATTAATTGATCAAGCAGTCAAAATGGCAGCAGAAGCTGATGAACCATTAGAGCAGAATTTTGTAAGAAAACATTCTCTTGAACAAGCAAAAGCACAGGGTAAAACTATTAGAGAAGCTGCAAGCAGAGTATTCTCAAATGCAAGTGGAAGTTACAGTTCAAATGTAAATTTAGCTGTTGAGAACTCAACATGGGAAGAAGAAAATGAATTACAAGAAATGTACTTATCAAGAAAGTCATTTGCATTTAATTCTGACAATCCAGGAGAAATGAACCAAAGCAGAGAAGTATTTGAATCGGCTATTAAAACAGCTGATGTTACTTTTCAAAATTTAGATTCTTCAGAAATTTCGCTAACTGATGTAAGTCACTATTTTGATTCTGATCCAACAAACCTTATTAAAAACTTAAGAGAAGATGGTAAGGCGCCAAGTAGTTATATAGCTGACACAACAACTGCAAATGCACAAGTACGTTCATTAAGTGAAACTATAAGACTAGATTCAAGGACAAAATTATTAAATCCTAAATGGTATGAGGGAATGCTTAAGTCTGGTTATGAGGGAGTAAGAGAAGTATCTAATAGACTTAACTACACATTAGGCTGGAGTGCTACAAGTGGACAAGTTGATAATTTTGTATATGAAGAATCAAACGAAACATTCATTAATGATCCAGAAATGAGAAAAAGATTAATGGAGTTAAATCCACATAGTTTTAGAAGAATTGTAGGAACACTTTTAGAAGTAAATGGAAGAGGTTATTGGGATACATCAGAAGAAAATATTGAGCAACTTAAAGAGCTATATCAAGAAGTAGAGGACAGAATCGAAGGAGTTAATTTAGAAGAATAAGCATATTTAATTATAAATTCCCTGCGTTAGTTTGATAACCTGAACAACTTCTCTTACATCATGTACCCTTAAAATATTTACCTTTGCCTTAACACATATAGAAGCCACTATAGCTGTGCCTAATAATCTTTTGCTTGGATCAACTTCACCCATTATTTCACCAATAAATCTCTTTCTAGAGGCCCCAACTAAAATAGGGTAAGGTAAAGATACAAATTCTTCTATATTTTTAATTAGAGCTAAATTTTGCAATGTATTTTTTGCAAAGCCAATTCCTGGATCTAGAATCAATTGACTATTTTTTACTCCAGAAATAAATGCTTTCTCAATTTGTTTATTCAATTCATATTTAACATCGTCAATTAAATTTTCATAATCAATTAATTTATCCATATTTATACTAGTACCTCGACTATGCATCAAAACATATGGACATCCGAAGTCAGAAACTACTTTAAAAATTTCCGGATCGTGCCTTCCTCCACTGACATCATTGATCAAATCAGCACCAGATTTCAATGACTCATAAGCAACAGAATGGTTAAAGGTATCTACTGATATCAATGTCTCAGGGTATATAGATTTAATCTCTTTTATAACTGGCAATAACCTTTGGATCTCAATTTCAGGACCAACTTCAGATGCTCCTGGTCTTGTACTTTGTGCTCCTAAATCTAAGATATGGGCTCCTTGTTCAATACAAAAACAAGCATGATTTACAGCAGACTTAGTATCTACAAAAAGGCCACCATCACTAAATGAATCATTAGTAATGTTTATTATTGCCATCACGTAAGTTTGACTGGCGCATTCCTCCAGCCATGGATATTTATAAAGTTTGATAGTTTGCAATTCTCGCAAAATTATTAGGATCTAGTGATGCTCCACCAACAAGAACACCATCGATATCTGACATAGACATAATTTCGTCAATATTATTTGGTTTTACTGAACCACCATATTGAACAATAACCTCATCAAAACCAATCCACTGACGAATAAGTCCACAAATTCTATTTGCTTCTTTTGACTCACAAGTTTTCCCTGTTCCTATTGCCCATATTGGTTCGTAAGCAACAATTAATTTTTCAAAATTAATTCCCTCTAAACCTTGATCAATTTGTCTGCGAATAACTCTTTCAGCCTCTCCTCTTTCACGCTGCTCAAAAGTTTCACCTACGCAGACTATTGGAATCAAATTATGACTTTGAGCAGATTGTGCTCTTCTATTAATTTGCTCATCACTTTCACTGAAATACTTCCGAGGTTCACTATGACCAACAATTGCATAATCTACTGAAAGTTCATTAAGCATCAAAGGAGATACTTCAGCAGTATAGGCTCCACTGTCCTCCCAATGAACATTTTGACTTGATATAAAAAATGGATGATGTTTCTCTTTATTCAACTCAGACAAGGGGTACAAAGCTGTAAAAGGAGGAGCAATTACAACTTTTCTATCTACAGAAATATCCTGAAGTAAAGGGACAAATACACGCATGTACTCCAAAGCCTCGGTACAAGTCATGTTCATCTTCCAATTCCCTGCTATTACAGGTTTGCGCACGCTACTTCCTCATTTATCGCTTATTGCCAACTTACGGCCTAGAGGATCAGAATTTCGAACAATGTATGTTTCATTATTAAAAAGAATTTTATCTCCATCATTCAATTTCCTACCCCTTCGGGTCTCAACAATGCCATTAACGGATATTTTTCCTGTTCTAATGATCAATTTGGCTTCCCCTCCAGTCTGGACAATTGAACTGTATTTTAGAAACTGATCCAATTTCATCTAGGGACATTTGAATTAAACATTTATAGTTTGATGGAATGAATCACAAAAACACAATTAATTTCAGAAATCTGTTGAGTCTATTAAAAGGACATCAAACAGTCTTAACACTTGGCGCCATAAGTATGGTCGCTTACGTTACTTGCTGGCCATTACTGGCTTGGTTATCTGGGAAACTCATCTCAGCTATTGGAAAAGGTGATACAGCTCAAGTTCTAAAAATAATTTTACAAGCGCTATTTATCTTTATTATTCAGAAAATTGCTCAATTCCTACAAGATAGTCTACTTGCTAAGCCAGCATTAGCAATCAGCCAAGACTTAAGAAATCACTTATTCAGGCAATTACAAAAAACAAATATACTTTTTATAGAAAAACTTTCATCTGGAGATATCGCCTACAGACTTACTGAAGATGCTGATCGAGTAGGAGAGGTTATTTATAAAACAATCCAAGATACAACGCCATCTTTATTTCAATTACTAGCTGTATTTGGGTACATGGTCTTAATAGATTGGAAGTTATCACTTGCAACTATACTTCTCGCTCCACTGATTGCATTATTAGTAAGTGATTTTGGTGGAAGAGTAATGAATGCAGCAAGTAAAAGCCAAAAAGAAATTAGTGTTTTAGCTGGATTACTATCAGAATCTATACAAGGTCTTCCATTAGTCAAAGCATTTGCAGTTGAAGACTGGCTACAAAATGATTTTGAAAAACAAGTAAATTTGCATAGAGTTGCTAAATACAAAACTCTTCGACTTATAGCACTTCAACATCCGATAGTAGGACTTATTGAGATAATTGGAATATTAACAATACTTGCTTTTGGGACACTAAGAATAGAGTCAGGAGGTATATCTAATCAAGAATTTGGTAGTTATTTTACTGCTTTAATCATGTTAATAGATCCAATAAGTCACATAACAACCAATTTCAATGAATTAAAGCAAGGACAAGCATCATTAAAAAGATTGAGTGAAATCGCTGAGAATCCAATAGAGATATCAAGAGAAGATGAGTTAAAGAGTATCAATAAGATAATTGGTGATATTTCTTTTACTAATTTATCATTCGCATACCAAGAAGGAATGGACGTAATAAATAGTATAAATTTAAATATAAAAAGCGGAGAAGTTGTTGCATTAGTCGGACCATCTGGTGCAGGTAAAAGTACACTATTTTCATTAATATTAAAATTTATAAAACCTAGAAATGGCTCTATATTAATAGACAACTACGATCTTAATGAAATCCCAACAAATATAATTAGAAAAGAAATAGCACTAGTTCCACAAAAGAGTTTTGTTTTCTCAGGTCCAGTATATCAAGCTATTGATTTCGGAAGAACCGCAACAAAAGATCAAATAATTAATGCTGCGAAGATCGCGAATGCACACGATTTCATAGTAAATCTTCCAAATGGATACGAAACACACATTGAAGAAAGAGGAGCAAACTTATCTGGCGGACAATTGCAAAGACTATCTATAGCAAGATCACTTCTAGGAAATCCATCTATTCTCTTACTCGATGAAGCAACAAGTGCGCTAGATGCAGAGGCGGAGGAATCAGTTCAGCAGGGACTAAAACAAGCTATGAGAAATCGTACTGTGCTAGTTATTGCACACAGACTTTCTACAATACAAAAAGCAGACAAAATAGTAGTAATAGAAAAAGGTAAAATATGTGAAACCGGTAATCACAATGATCTAATGTTTAAGAATGGCAGATATAAAGAATTCTGCACAAAGCAATTTATAAATAATAGTCTTAATTAAGAGAGATGCTATAATTAAATTATTTTATATATTATTTTAATGGAAGATAACAAATCAGCGAACAATGAACCAGTTTTAACATTTGAAGGGAAGAAATATGATTTAAAAAAATTACCTTCTGAAGCACAGGATTTGGTTAGAGGAATGCAAGTAGCAGATGCTCAACTAAGAATGCATGAAGACACATTAAAAGTACTTGCCATTGGAAGACAGCACCTAATCATGGAACTAAAAGCCAAACTTAAATCAGTTCAACCCCTATAGTAAATTATATTAATTGCCAACTAATACCAAACAATCAAAAAACCATATTATATTGAATTATATAAATCTAAATAAGAAAGTTAATTTACTTAAGTAGGAATTTTGGTTGAAAAATAAATATAGGAAGCAAAGTAAAAATATTGATTATTAATTGATATCATCCCTTTATGGAGTGTATATCTTGCAATGCAGAAACAGATAGGGATTGATTTTGCAAAGCTTCAATACCTTTAACAGCTGCTCCAGCACCAGCCAAAGTCGTTAATGTGGGTACTGAATAATCAAGTGCTGCTTTTCTGAGATATTTATCATCATGTATGGCTTGACGACCAATAGGAGTATTTATAACTAACTGAACTTTTCGCGACCTAATAAGATCCTCGATATTTGGTCGACCTTCATGAACCTTTAAAACCCTTTCAACTTTAAGACCAGCATTTTCTATTACTTTTGCAGTTCCGGAAGTAGCTAAAAGATAAAAACCAAGCTCAATCAGTTTCTTAGCAACAGGAATTAGAGCAGCTTTATCACGATCATGCGTTGACAAGAAAACAAATCCAGAGATGGGTAAGGCTTCACCAGCTGCTAATTCAGATTTGGCATAGGCCATCCCAAAAGTAGAGGCTGATCCCATAACTTCACCTGTCGAACGCATTTCTGGTCCCAAGACACTGTCAGATCCAGGGAATCTACGAAAAGGCATAACTGCTTCTTTAATCGCCTGCAACGGAGGTATAGGTTCATTAGCTAACCCAATCTCAGAAAGTGTCTTACCTATTAATAATTGAGTAGCAATTTTAGCAAGAGGGACACCAGTTGCTTTGGAAACAAATGGAACTGTTCTAGAAGCTCGAGGATTTGCTTCAATAATGTATACATCTTCCTTACCCTTTGAATTTCTTTTAACCGCAAACTGAAGATTTATCAAACCAATGACATTAAGAGAAATAGCCAATGACTTAGTCCATAGTTTTATAGTTTCTAAGGATTCAGATGAAAGTGTAATTGAAGGTAAACAACATGCTGAATCTCCAGAATGAACACCTGCAGGCTCAATATGTTCCATTAACCCTCCAATAATGACATTTTGATCAAGGTCGCACAAAGCATCTACATCTACTTCTATTGCGTTTTCTAAATATTGATCAATTAAAATAGGGTGATCAGGTGCAACATTAACAGCTTCATTTATATATCTTTCTAATTCATTTTTTTCATAAACAATTTCCATCGCCCTACCACCCAGGACATAAGAAGGTCTAACTACTAATGGATATCCTACTTTTTCTGCAATAAGTAAGGACTCTTCGAGATTTCTTGCTAAACCATTTTTTGGCTGACGAATATTCAAAGATCTCAAAACTTTATCGAAAAGTTCTCTATCCTCAGCTAAATCAATCGACTTTGGACTTGTTCCCAAAACTTTAGTTTTAATAGTAGAAGAATGTGAGTTCTCCAGGTAATTTAAAATTGGAAGAGAAAGCTTAAGTGGTGTTTGTCCACCAAATTGAACAATTACTCCAGAAGGATTTTCAAACTCTATAACATTCAGAACGTCCTCTAATGTTAAAGGTTCAAAGTAAAGTATATCACTTGTATCATAATCAGTAGAGACAGTTTCTGGATTACTATTAACCATTATTGTTAGAAATCCTTCTTCTTGAGCTTGATAAGAAGCATGACAACAACAATAATCAAACTCGATACCTTGTCCTATACGGTTAGGTCCACCTCCTAAAATCATCACTTTATCTCTATTATTTGAAGTAACTTCATTAAGATTTAAGTTCTCTAAAAAATTACCTTTCTTATCTAACATATAAACAGGTCTTTCATAAGTTGAGTAATGATAAGGAGTATTTGAAGAAAATTCAGATGCACATGTATCGACCGTCTTAAAAATTGGTTTTACATTAAGCTTAATTCTTTTAGATCTTATAGTTAGTTCATCTGAATTAGTAACAGAAGCAATTTGCTTATCAGAGAAGCCGAGTTGCTTTAGGTTTAGAAAAAGTTCAAATCCAATCTGGTCGATATCATCGATCTTTTCTAATAAGTTCTCAGCATTGATTATATTTCTTAATTTAGATAAGAACCACATATCAATCTTAGAAAAATCATATATATCCTCGTCAGATCGTCCGTTCTTCATAGCAACTTTAATATACATAATCCTATCAGGAGTAGGTGTCCTTAATAGCCTTTCCAATTCTACAGAAGAGACTTTTTTATCAATAAGATCAGATGCCCAACCTGAAAGACCTGTTTCTAATGATCTAATAGCCTTTTGAAAAGATTCTTCAAAACATCTACCTATTGCCATAGCCTCCCCAACAGACTTCATAGATGTAGTAAGGATTGAAGAACTGCCAGTGAATTTCTCAAAAGCAAAACGTGGAATTTTAGTAACAACATAATCAATAGTTGGCTCAAAACAAGCTGGTGTTTTACCTGTTATATCATTAATAATTTCGTCTAAATAATAACCAACAGCCAAAAGAGCTGCTATCTTAGCTATCGGGAATCCAGTCGCCTTACTAGCTAAAGCAGAGGACCTGCTAACACGAGGATTCATTTCAATTACAATTATTTCTCCATCAATAGGGTTAATTGCAAATTGAATATTACTACCACCAGTTGCTACACCTATTTCTCTAATTATAGAAATTGAATAATCACGTAGACGCTGGTATTCTTTATCAGTTAACGTTTGAGCTGGAGCAACAGTTATTGAATCTCCAGTGTGTACTCCCATTGGATCTATATTTTCTATGCTACATATAATTACAACATTATCAGCTAAATCTCTCATAACCTCCAACTCAAATTCCTTCCAACCTAGAAGTGATTTTTCAATCAGAATTTGAGAAACAGGGCTAGCATCCAATCCCGATTTACAAAATTCTAAAAACTCATCCTGATTATATGCAATTCCACCACCACTTCCACCCAAAGTAAAAGCGGGTCTAATAATCTTAGGAAAAGAAGTTATATTTCTACCCACAATTTCAGCTTCTTGAAGATTTGAAGCTATACCAGAAGGACAAACATTAATACCAATATTATTCATAGCTATTTTAAACAGATTTCTATCTTCTGCCTTTTGTATAGCCTCCAAATCTGCTCCAATTAATTCAATATCATGCTTATCCAGAACACCAGATTCCGCTAGTTCTACAGAAATATTTAAAGCTGTTTGTCCCCCCATCGTAGGAAGTAAAGCATCAGGTTTTTCTATCTCTATAATTTTTTGAACAACAGAAGTTGTAAGTGGCTCAATATATGTTCGGTCTGCAGTCTCTGGATCAGTCATTATTGAAGCTGGATTAGAGTTTACTAAAATGACCTCAAATCCTTCACTTCTAAGGGCCTTACAAGCCTGTGTCCCAGAATAGTCGAACTCACAGGCCTGTCCAATAACAATTGGTCCAGACCCAAGTATCAAAATTCGACGTATGTCTTTACGCCGCGGCATGTGATTTTATTGTAAATATCATCAATATGATGCATCGGAAGCAACTAATTATCATCTAGTTCTGCGCAGAGTGGCAAAATATAATTAAAGTCTAGCTAACTTTCTGAATAAGAAATCAAAAGCATGAGTGAATTACAGCGCCTTAAAGGGCTGCTGCCACCGGAAAACCAAAGCTGGGTTTTTGTTGAATCCGCAGCGGCAATAGACCCACCTCTTATCACTCTTGAGGAAATCGGACGTGATGAGGTGGAAATACAAGTTGATCTTGAGCAATGGGACTATTTAGCTCAGGATCACAGGAACTTGTTGTTTTGGCATGAAGTTGGTCGTATTCAGAATGACACCATTCCACGAGATGGTTGGGAAATGGCAGCTCTAGCAATAGGGCTCGGGGGAGCTATCGGAGAATTATGGGTTCAAGATGGATTGCTACTTTTCATGGCTCTTGGTTTATCAGGATTTGCAGGTTATAGATTGTACTTAAAAAATAATTCCGAAAAAAGGCTTCAAGATGCAATTTCGGCAGATGAGAGAGCTATTGACTTAGCATGTAGATTCGGTTACAGCGTTCCTAATGCATACAAAAGTCTAGGAGGAGCTTTGAAAGACTTAGTAGAAAAATCTAGAAAAAAGAAGAAACGTACATTTTACGAAGACAGATTAGAGGCCTTGAGAAAAAGTGCCGAAAAAGCACGCGCAGAAATGGCATCTCAAGAAGGTTCTGAAAAATCGATAACTAGTGAGAATGTTTATGGACAGTAATAAGTTAGTAGAACTAGCAGCAGTAGCTTGTGACGACATAAAGGCCAATGATATAAAGCTTTTAAGAATAGATAAAGTTTCAACTCTTGCTGATTGGATATTAATTACAGAAGGGCTTTCGGATGTTCAAGTTCGAGCAATAATTAATAATGTTGAAAATAAAATCAAAGAAGTAGCCGATATTTTGCCTCTTAGGAAAGAAGGAATAAATGAAGCAAAATGGGTCTTATTAGATTATGGTGATATTATCATTAATGTATTCCAGCCATCGGAGAGAAGATTCTATGATTTGGAATCATTTTGGAGCAATGGAATAGTACATAATTTCTACAACAATAAATTATTGATTCTAGAGAATGAATAATTTAGTCTGTCCAGTGCCTGACGAGCAAAGACCTATAAATGAATTTAATAGCATATCAAATTCATTTATAATATCCTGGCCACTACTTGATAAAAGTATTTATTTCAAGAAACTAATTTATAGCTGGCTATTAATACTTCCGATTATATTAACAATTTCTGGAGGAAGTATTTATCTGCGTAATAATACTTACATGCTAATAATCATTAGTTCCACTGGATCATTAATCCTTCCTATTTCTCTATTAATTAGGCAGTGGTTAAGCTGGAAATATATATTTAAACGTTTAAAATCAATAAATATCGAATACGAGGAGTCTGGTTGGTACGATGGTCAAATATGGCAGAAACCAATCGAATGGAGAACAAAAGATTTATTAATAGCTCATCATGAAGTTCAACCAATCTTAACTGATGTTGAGGAATTAATACATCTAAGTGTATTTCTTTTATTGATTGGATTACTTCTTTCTATCTCAATTATAAATTTTTAAATGAATGTTAAAAAGAATTATTTTAATACGAGTTCTGACCACTTTCAAGTACTAGTTAAAAGAGGTTCAAGTGTTGAATCTATTCACAGAGCTCATGCAGCTATTTGTGATGTAAAAGGTCGAATTTTAATGAAGGCAGGAGTTTCTGAATACGAAACATTTATAAGATCTGCTTTAAAACCTTTTCAAGCTTTGCCATTTCTGACTAGTGGCACCTCAGAGAAATACAATGCAACAAATAAAACACTAGCACTTGCATGTGGTTCTCATTCTGGTTCTCCTGAACAAGCCAGAGAAGCATTCAAACTTCTCTGGAATGCTGACATCGACATAAAAGCCCTTAAATGCCCTCATCCACTTAATAAAGAAAGCAAGCTTCAACATAATTGTTCGGGCAAGCATTCAGCATTCCTTGCAACATGTAAGAAAATGAATTGGGACTTAGATAGTTATTTGATGGGGCACCATCCACTTCAAATAGAAATTTTCAGAAGAATTTCAGATTTGTTAAAAATACCTGCTGACGAATTAATTGCAGAAAGAGATGACTGTGGTGCGCCCACATTGCTTTTACGGTTATCACAAATGGCTATTTTATATGCAAACTTAAGTACATCAGATTACCCTGAATTTGAAAAAATTTCTCGCGCCATGATTTCTCACCCTGAACTAGTAGGAGGGGAAGGACGTTTTGATTCGGAATTAATGAAAAGAGGACATAGCCAAATTATCAGCAAAGGAGGTAGCGAAGGAATTCAGTGTATTAGTCGAATAGGAGAAGGTATTGGTATAGCAATAAAGGTAGAAGATGGTTCTAAAAGGGCCAAACACGCAGTAGCAATCCAAATTCTTAGACAACTTGAGTGGATGACACCTACTGCGTTAGAAGAATTAGGAGAAATTAGTCTTCACAGCAAACCAGGTGTCTTTATAGAAGTTAAGGGCGACTTAAACATCCCATAACAAAGACATTTATATTTAACAGACACATAAGGATGTATGATTTTATTTCATCGCGGGGTAGAGCAGTCTGGTAGCTCGTCGGGCTCATAACCCGAAGGTCGGAAGTTCAAATCTTCTCCCCGCCACCAATTAAAACCCAGTCAAGAACTGGGTTTTTTAATGCTATTTTTCACCAGTACTAAAGGATTTAAATAAAGACTCGGACATGAATGACTTTTGTCATGGCTTAAAGAGTTTCAAATACAAGACTTTTGAGACAAAGATATATTTCCTGAAACTATAAATTTTTAGTATTTGACGGAAAGTAATGGATTTATATCATCTTGATAATTTCGCAAAGGCTGTGTGAAATCCACAATATCAAAAGCAGAAAGTCCATATGGAACAACCAGAAATGATTATGAAATCTAGAATTGTAGATATCTAAAAAAGAACTTTGCAATAAATGAAATTATATATGCCTAAAATAAAACTATAATAAAGTCTAATAAAATAACCAAATAAAACATGCTGAAAATTAATTTATAATAAATGAAAAAATTATAGTAATAAATACGATATAAAAAAACAAGTCAATTAGCATGGGCTAATGAATAGAAAATTCTGATTAATGAAGGCTAAAGATCTAGACGGATATATATAAATATCTTAAGATATTTATATATAAATTAAAAGGGAACAATTATAGGATATATATAATAATACAAATTTAAAACTGAAAAAACTAAACAGTTATTTAATTATATGAATAAAAGCAATATTAAATTTAGAAAATATCCTGGCACTTTAGTATTACCTGGAGATGCATTTGACACAGAAACCTATCAATTGATGGGAAGAAGGGTTGCTGGAAAAGAATTTGCTAAAGGAATAGTTGATAATCTAGAACAAGACGAAGAATTAAATATATTAGTTTACTCAAAGACTGAAAAAGAACAATTAAAGACAATACTCAGACCATATCTTAATAAAGATAATTCATTAAATATAAAAACATCTATCAAGGATTTTAACCTAAATGAAATAGAGAATCTACATATTCCAGGGGCAGATATAGAAAAGTGGTCAGCAATTAGAGAAAATTATAATTCTAACAAGTTCTCAATCACAGGTATAATATATACACTTTGCTCAAATAAAATAATAAATGGATTTAAAGACTATATTTTTGGTGGACTAGAGAACTGGGATGCATTGGTATGCATATCTTCAGCAGGGAAGGAAGTGGTAAATAGAACAATAGACTTCTATCATGAATCATTTGAAAGAAAATACAATATAAATATTAGCAAGCAAAAGCGACCACAATTATATACTATACCACTTGCAGTAAATGATATTACATATGATAAATCATTAACTAGAGTAGAAAAAAGATCAACCTCAAGGTCGAAGCTAGGAATCTCTGAAGATGCCATTGTAATTTTATTTCTAGGACGTCTATCCTTTCATGCAAAGGCACATCCATTAGCTATCTATAAAGCAATATCAAAGATAAGTTCAGAGAATGTGAATAAAGAAATAATATTATTAGAATGTGGTACTTTTGCAAACAAGACTATTGAAGAAAACTATAATAAACTTATACATTCTTTAGATAATCTTACAGTGAAAAGAGTCGGAGGTCTAAATCAAGCAACAGAGCAGGCAAAAATAGACTCACTTAATGCAGCAAATATTTTTATTTCACTATCAGATAATATTCAAGAAACATTTGGTCTAACAGTTATTGAAGCAATGGCTGCAGAACTTCCATGCATCGTAAGTGACTGGAATGGTTATAAAGATTTAGTAAAAGATACGGAAACTGGTTATCTGATACCAACTAAATATGCGTTAGATTCAGAGCATGGAATGAATCAAATAGATATAGATTATAAAATAGAAAAAATAAATTACGACTATATGATTGGTCTTAAGTCGATGAAAACTGTAATAGACGAAAACGCATTAATTAGCAAATTAAGATTTCTAGTTAATAACAAGGAGATCAGAGAGAACATGGGCTATAAAGGTAGGGAAAGATGGAATAAATTATTTAGTTGGAAGGTTGTAAGTAATCAATATCGGGAACTATGGATTAACTTAAAAGAAAGAAGGGAAAGATTTACAGAAAGAATTAATTCTCAACATTTTCATCCTTCTATTGATTACATATTTAAAGAATACTCAACAGAAATTTATAATGAAGAAGAACTTTTTGTAGATACTGATTCTACAAAAGCAGAAATTCTACTATTCCCTCTACATTCTCTATTGGTTGATATTATAACAAGTAACAAAACAAAAATTATAATAGATTTCATTAATAAGAATAAATCAATTACATCAAAAGACTTAGAATTGATTGGCATCGATAAGAATAAGCAGAAAGAAGTAATGGCATTAATAGAAAAGCTTGGTATCGCAAAAACCAAATCCAAAGAAGTGTAGTTCTGTTGTAAATAAAGTTCTTAGCGGAATAAAGGTCTGTTAGTTCTTCGATCTAAAGACCTTAAGATCAACAGTTTAAATCTTCTCACACTTACTTTTAAGACTTAATTTTAGATTTTTATTAATTATATAGAATCAATTGATTATATTTTACTTCCATACTAATCCCGACCAATAATTACTATAAACTATAAATAATCGTATGATTTCTCTTCTATAATTTCTGATCCTAATATCTTATTTATATCTTTCTTAATTTGGGATCTCTGATCATTAGTTTTATATACATCCCTTGCAAGAATTATAAAATCATTATCAAATTTCTGTTCTTTTTCTTTAATTCTTATATTATCTTCAATTTTCCATAGTTTAAGATTTATAACCCTTAATTCATTAATTAGTTTCTGTACTACTTTATTATCATTTAAGATATTTAGTTTGCCATTCAAATAAGACAATTCTTTTTTAACATTATTTAGTTTATCAATTGATTTAATATGCCTAGCTTTTATTTCAAGTATTGTTAGCTTATCTACAACTTCACCTATAGAACATTTAATCCTTATCTCCATGTCTTCATCTAAATTTTATATTATTATAACATTATACATTCTTAAATTCTTCAATATAATCTGACTTAATGCATAACAGTTTTTATTAAGGAAATATTTATCTTTATTAATTCAAAAGCATTGTCGAATATGCAGCTATTACAGTAATTGTAGAATATTGGAATACCATTCTATAAAATTTCCGACTATCTTAAATGAAAAAAGACAACCTAAAAAGAATTATACAAGAGTTCGAAACCCTCTTAACAGAACTAAAAAGCGAGGTCTATTCAGATAAAGATTCCTATGTCCATCCCTGGGACGAACACATTCGTAACGAACCAAGAATCGTTCAATCAGAAGACGATGACGGATATGCTGACTAATCTCTATATGAATAAATAGTAATCAGTCACACGAATATATAAATCAAAAAGGATTGATATTAGATAGATTCTAAATATGAGCAAATAAAGTCAGATAATCTTAAAATGATATAATAAGCAATCGAAATGCAGCCTTTTTACTACAAAGCAGATCGAGAAAAAGCCAAATCATGTAATTATAAAAAAAATATTAAGCCAACACTTTTAGTAAATCTACCTATTGCAAAATGCAATTATTAGAAGCAACTTATAAAAAACTAAATTGAACATGAAAGCTTTACCACAACTTATCAAATCAACTGCTCAAGGTGGAACTATTCATGAATATCACCTAAGTGGTGGCAAAAGCACATTCATGAGATACTTAGGTTGTTATTTAGGAACCTGTAAGTTTTGTAATAATATTGAAGAAGCGACGGATTTTGTTGAAAGTGTTGAAATATCGCCAGATCGGGTTTAAAGCACACACTTCTTGCAGTAATAATAAAATTATAAAAAAGTTAAACAATATTCACAAATTCATTTAAAAGCTTTTTTATGTAAATTTAATTCATTCATGACTACTTTAGGTGCTATTTTTTTCAATAATATCCTATTTGACAGAAATTCTGTCTCTGTTTGAATGAGCCATTTGATGATTCATTTAAATAGCTATAAGCTATGAAGGAAGAAAGCCAAGAAAATAATAAATCAATGCCTTATGAGAATCAAAATCTCATTAATGCGGATATTGATGAAAATAAAAGCGTAAATCAACATGAAGAAATACGTAGTAAGCCTATCAACCAATTATCTAACGGTTTGTTAGGTTGGTATTCTGTTGCAAGCAGTAAAGCAGTAAAGGAAAGCAAACCAAATTTCTTTACACTTTATAATGAACCTCTTATTTTATATCGTGATAGAGAAAATATAGTTAGATGTGTTAAAGATATATGCCCACATAGAGGAGCATCATTTATAGGTGGACAACTTATAAATGGACAACTTGTTTGTCCATATCATGGAGCAAGATTTTCATCTCAAGGTAGTTGTACAAATTTAGACCGAATAACTTGTCAACATATTATTGATTCAAATTACGATAATTACGCTAAAAGTATAAAACTTCTTCAATACCCATGTATAGAAAAAGAAGGATATATATATATATATTATACAGGCACTCCTCAAACAAATATAGAAGATTTTGAAATTAAAACTTCATTAAACAGTTTACTTCCTGATTCATATGGCTTTCCTTCTTTGGAATATCAGTACGAAGAAGTCTTTGTAGATTTCAAGGCTGACTGGGCAAGAATTATTGAAAATCATCTAGATATATTGCATGTATTCTGGATGCATGGAGATACAATTCCTGACAAAAATGTCAATAGGAATACAATTACAAGTTTTAATCAGGAAATCAAAAGAGATAATAGACAAATAGAAAGTATTTATTCATACAAAAACAATGAGCAAGATGAATTTATCAGAATTAAATTTGTCCCTCCAGGAAGGATATTCATTTATAAAGGCTCGCCTGAAAGTACAAGATATATTCAAGTATTAGATCATATTCCTCTTGGAAATAATAGAGCTAGAGTTATAGTAAGACATTATCGAAAGTTTCTAAAGAATAAAATATTTGCAAATCTAGTTTTATTTAGTCATTTACAACATAGAACATTCTATAAAATATTTTCTGAAGACTATCTAGTATTGAAAACTCAAACATTTAATGAGCAGATGGGATACATACAAAAGGACAATGTGAAATTGTTGGGGGAGGATAAAATGGTTCAGTATTATTGGGACTGGTTGCATAATGCACTAAATAAAGAAAAGCCATGGGATAAGCATCCAAAAGATTCAAATACCAATTCAGTACATGATGAGAGACTAATGTTATATCCCCCTGAAAACCCAGATATAGCAATTAAGACTAATAGAACAATACTAATCAAGCTTTTAATTAGAGCACTTGTGCCAATAAGCTTAATACTTCTATTAATCTAATCAATTTCTATTGAATAAGACAAGGCAAAACATAATTATAGAACCTAATAAAATAGATAAAGCAAAATGGGCTGAATTTAAGAATATAGAAGTATTTATAAATCAGAAAAAGATACTAGAAAATATTAATACAAGTTTTCAGTATGGAGATAATATTGTAATTTTAGGGCCAAATGGTTCCGGAAAAACAACTTTCCTAAATTTAATAAATAGATCTGTATACCCAAAAGTTACAAAAAACAGTTCATTAAAACTATTTAATAAAGAGAACATAAATATATGGGATATAAGAAAAAAGATTGGATTCCTATTTAAAGAAATGGAAGAAAGAGTCAATAAATGCGTAACAACATATGATGTAATACTTTCTGGTTTTGCTGGTTTATACAATTCAAGGAAATCTAATTTATTAACAACTAATGAACTGGATAGTATTGAAGATATAATCAATGAATTAGCACTATCAAATATTATTAAAAAGGAATTTTATTCTCTATCAGATGGACAAAAAAGAATTTCATTGCTTGCTAGAGCGCTTGTTTATAATCCTAAAATAATAGTGCTTGATGAGCCATTTTCCAATTTAGATATAAAATCAAATTATTTATTAGTAAAAATTCTAAATAAATTAATGCTTCGGTCAATTAATATAATTTATGTTACCCATAGTTTAGATTCAATTCTTCCTAAAACAAATAGAGTAATTTTATTTAAGGATGGGAAAATAATCAACGATGGAACGCTGGATAATATCATTACATCAGAAGTTATAAGTGATTTATATGATACTTCTATTAATGTAATTAAGCATAAAGATTATTGGAGAACAGATCCTCAAATAGACTAAATAAAAATAATAATTAAAAAAGAACATATAATAAACGTAATAAATAAGTGTTTCTTGGACATCATAATTTTATGAAAGAAGGATCTATTATTTGAAGATAATCTCCTTATTCCATAAGGATTACCACAGGAAGTGCAAATTAATCTTCCTTGCAATGCTCTATCAGCTCGTAAATTTGAACTTCCACAAACTAAACACTTATTTGCCCGCATTTTTATTAATTTCGAGTTATAAACTTATTAAGATATGATAATGGTAAATTCATTGTTTCAGAATATCCAAGAAGACTATTAGAAATAAATTTGTAAATCAATTGGTCGTTATTGTCTACAATATATGTTGCTCCTCGTTGAGTCAGGAAGGCAGATTCAGCTCCATAGTATTTCCAATTTTTCAAGATCTCAATCATGTTTAGCAAACGTCTAGTAGCTAATTCGAAAGGACGCAAAGAATTATCTTTAGAAATGGAATCAAATAGAGTCCCTTTTAAGGTGGTAAATTTTCCTATTTTAATTTCATTATTTGAATTGAAAATTGCTCTAGCATTTTTATCTCCAATATATCCTCTTAAAACCTCCTTAATAGTACCTGGTGAATTAATTCCAGTACACATTATTAAAAGGTTCATAAAACTTGGGATAGGAAGATTAAGCCCCCTGCACAAATTCAGTTTATTATGAAGTTCTGCGTTTTCGACAGCAACTACATCTTCATTATCTAATTTTGTGAAATTACAAAAATATTCTTTTGATTTTTCACTACCAATACCTATTACAATTAGTTTTATACAGTTTCGACGGAGCTTCTCATAAATCATAGACAATTCCTGAGCATATTCAAAGCTATCAAAGTCAGCAAACGATCCAAAAAGTGCAAATAAGCGTTTAGTTCGAGGAATGAAAATCTCCTTTCCCTTAAAATAGTCTTCGATAATATTCAATTCATCCATAATTTTTTATTAATATGGTTAATGTAAAAATAAAAAGAGTGAATTTTCAAAAGTAGTAGGACTTATTGATATTACTAGGAATTTATTAAAATAATTCAAAAAAGTTTTAGTCCTCATATCATGAACTTTTAATTTAAGTAGCAGATGTTCACCAAATATGTACAAAACCTACAATTTCAATAAGCAATGTGAAGGTATAGCAATCTTTTCGCAAGATGAAATAGGCTCATACGGTTCTTTTATTTTAATATCTCGTGCAGACCTACGGGAACCCCAACGTTACCTATGACTGGTACGCGGGTAATTCAGGGACAACAAACCGCTCCGGGAAGTTTCTCGCTGCGCATGCTGCCCATGCTGGGTTGATGTGCTTCTGGGCAGGTGCGTTTACCCTCTTCGAGCTTGCTCGTTATGACTCATCCATTGCGATGGGTAATCAGAATTTAATCTGCTTGCCACACCTCGCAGGATTAGGTATTGGTGGTATAGAAAATGGAGTAATAACTGAGCCTTACGGCCTGACTGTTGTTGCTGTTCTACACCTTATTGTTTCTGGTGTGTACGGTGCTGGTGGCATCCTTCACTCAACTAGATATGACGGAGATCTAGGAAATTACCCAGAAGGAAGTCGTCCTAAAAAGTTTGACTTCGAATGGGATGATCCAGACAAACTTACATTTATTCTTGGTCACCACTTAATCTTCCTTGGATTAGGAAACATTCAATTCGTTGAATGGTCTCAGTACCATGGAATTTATGACTCTGCTACAGGTGCAACAAGGCAGGTTGTCTACAACCTTGATCTTGGAATGATCTGGAACAGTCAAGCTAACTTCCTTCAAATATCAAGTTTGGAAGATGTTCTTGGTGGTCATGCATTCTTAGCATTCTTCACAATTATTGGTGGAGTATTCCATATCGTCACTAAGCAATTTGGTGAGTATACAGAATTCAAAGGTAAGGGACTCCTTTCTGCTGAATCTGTACTTTCCTATTCATTAGCTGGTGTTGGTTACATGGCAATTGTTGCTGCTTTCTGGAGCGCTTCAAATACAACCATTTATCCAACAGATTTATATGGTGATGTTCTTCAGTTGAAATTTGATTTTGCTCCCTACTTTGTAGATACGGATGCATCATTAGCAACTGGCGCTCATACAGCACGTGCATGGCTTGCTAACGTTCATTTCTATCTTGGCTTCTTCTACATTCAGGGTCACCTCTGGCATGCTTTAAGAGGTATGGGATTTGACTTCAAACGTGTAGGTAAGGCGTTCGACAATATGGAAAACGCAAAAATCACCAACGGTTGATTAAATCAAATTTCACTAAATAAACTTAGTGAAACTAGATATAAAAAAAGGACTCGCATAGCGAGTCCTTTTTTTATGCACTTTTTAATTTCAATTTTGCTTACATAGAAATAAAAGAATTAGCTTTGTCATCATTACGGAATCAAAAGAACAAAAGACAACATCTAAATACCTTAAATACGTATATTTTTATACAAAAGAATGTAAAAAGAAGATTACCGATCTCAAATGCTTCTTGCTATTGAGAATCGCTTGCAAAAAGAATGTTTTTTTGTGTATGTTGGATGGAGATAATGTTCATTTCGATTGATGAGCTTGCAATACAAAACAGAAAAATTTCTTGATGCAATAAGAATGGCCACTGGTCAATCAGTTCTTATAGATCCTTCCTCAAGAAGAGGAGACTCATGCCTAGAAGTTTTAGATGGAATAGCTCGTGTTTATTGTCCTTGCGAGGAAACTGAAGGAATGACATTAGCTTTTTTACAATCTGGTGATCAACTACGAACAGAAAGGTTATGTAGCGAAGGTGTATGCGTAGAAGCCCTTACGCCTCTTAGCTTTAGAAGTGATAGTGAATGTATTAGAGAACTTAGTTATGACCCTGTAAATGAATGGACACTCCAATTACTTAGAATCAGGCATCTAGGTAGTGCTGAGCAAAGATTACAAGCTTTACTTGCTTTGTTAGTAAATCGATTAGGGAGAAGATGTGGAGATTGGTGCAAATTGCCATTTAGGCTCACTCACGAAAGGATCGGAGAGCTTATAGGTTCAACAAGAGTAACTTCAACTAGATTAATTTCGAAATTAAGAGCTGCTGAATTGCTAAAAGCTCCATCTGGCGAAGCAACACTTTCTCTTGCACCAGATTTCATTGAATCCGCTCCATTGGTTTCTTAGTTTATAAATGGAACAATCAATTGCCTCAAACTCAGAATCACTTGTTCTAACCCTTTGCAAAGAAATTGAATATATAAAATCAAGGACTAAAAATATCAAACAATCTTTAAAAAGCTGTCAAAACAAAAATTTGACATCTAGATTGGATATGGAACTCTCAAAACTAAAGGCAAAAATAAAATCTATTAAAAACATTGCAGAAAAACTATTACGCAACAATTGCGACGATTTATCTACAGAATTATTGTTAGAGATAACTTACAGGACAATCTATATTCAGAATTTATAATTTAGGAAGAGTTCAATTAGTATTTAGCTCATTATCTATAATCAATATTGCTGAGGGGTTATTATTTGAGAATTTTACTTTACCTAATAAATAGGCCATCTCATCCTCAGATTTAATTTGTTCATCTATAACTGGATCAAGAAAGACTGTTGTTCGAGTATCGTTGGATCTCTCAGCCATAGAATAGATTTGTTGAACTGAAGTAGTAACATCTGCTTCCATTTGAAAGGATAATTTAATTACTTCTTCTACAGTCTCCCAACTCTGAATTGGTTTGGGGACTTCATCAAGCAAACTAGTTTGACCTCTAGCAATTAAATACTTCGAGAAACTAAACCCATGCTCTAGTTCTGATAAAGACTCGTTCTTAAAAAAAGAGGAAAAGCCTCTAAGCTCCCTTTCGAGAAACCAAAGAGAGATAGCTAGATACTGAGCACTAGCGCTTCTTTCAAGAGATGTATGTTGAAAAAGAGCCTCAACCAAATCAGGATCCATTGGCTGTGCAATTGCACGACCTGACGGACCAATGTTTAAATCTATCGAATTTTTAGTAGCGAATTCCATAGCTAATTAAATAAAAAAGAACTTAAATAGAAAGAGATATTCAAACTGATCATACCTTAAATTATATATATTCGTTGAATTACGATATTAATATTATAATTTTACATTTGATAATGAATCTCAATAGCTTATAAAAGAAGAAGAATAATCAATTAAGTATAACTATAAAAGATAAGTTTGTATTTTCTCGGGTAGGATCACGCCTTGATTATCCTTAGTATATTTAATTGTACATTTATCTCCTATATCCACTTTACGATCCAAATCATGCACAACTCTTATTTTTATATTCATAATACTTACAACCAATATATTATAATTAATTCTATATTCCCTTGCTAATACAGTAGAGATGCCATTATCATCTAATTCTATATAAATCGAGTGAATATCAAATATATACTTGGAGTCGTCCGACAAAGTATTACATCCGGATAAATTAATTTGACCTATAGGCGTAAAATAAGATCCATCAATATTAGAGATAGGTAAAACATTTTTTTGTAAAACAAATTTAGCAATAAAATCATTTGAAGGATTAGCAACAATGTCCGATGGATGGGAATATTGTTGAATAATTCCATCTTTCATGACTGCTACTCGGTCACAAATAGCTAGTGCTTCATGTGGATCATGAGTTACAAGCAATGCAGAAGCTGAACATGATTTCAAAACCAATAAAAGTTCATTCCTCAACCGTGATCGAACATCCACATCTAAAGAACAAAAAGGTTCATCTAGCAGTACCAATGAAGTCCCTGGAGCCAAAGCTCTGGCCAAAGCAACCCTTTGTCTTTGTCCTCCAGAAAGCTCATGAGGATATCTATTTCTTAAATCATAAATATCTAATAAACTCAAAAGCCACTTTGCTCTTTCATTATTGGGAGATCCTTTTGAGATCCCAAAACAAACATTTTTCCATACATTCAAATGAGGGAAAAGAGCAAAGTCCTGAAATACCATCCCAATATCGCGCCTCTCGGGAGGAAGCAAATAATCTTCTTTGGAAATAATTTGACTAGATTTCAGTATTATTCCTTTGCTTGGAGTATCAAAACCTGCAATGAGCCTTAAAAGAGTTGTCTTTCCACAACCAGAAGGACCAAGAAGACCAACCAATTCACCGTCCTGAAGCGAAAGGTTTATATTTTCAAGTATCCAAAATTCATTGGATTTAAACTTATGCGATAAATTTTTAATTTCAAGTATTGTGCTGACCAAGACTTTTAGTACATTCTCTACGAAGATCTCTATAAGAATCCAAATAAATACAATAAAGAAGACTGAATATATCAAAAGTTGCTGTCAAGTGTATAAAAAGATACATACAGAATTCATTGTGCATTCATCTGATAAGACTTTTTATAAATAGTAGAATTAGCATAAAAATTTAATTTATTAGAAGGAACATTTCATGAAAAAAGAAAAAAGAATAAAAATAATTTTAAAACGCCTGGAAGGTCTATACCCAGAGACTCCAATTCCATTAGAACATATAAATAATTTTACATTACTAATAGCGGTTGTTCTAAGTGCACAATCTACTGATAAGAAAGTAAATGAACTAACTAGAAAGCTTTTCACGAAAGTATCCTCTGCAAAAGAAATGTATTTATTAGGTGAAAAAAAAATATATCAATACATAAAACAATTAGGTCTGGCAAAAACAAAAGCTAAAAACGTCTACAACTTATCAAGGATAATATATGAAAAATATAACAATGAAATCCCGAAAAGCTTTGAAGAACTTGAATCATTACCAGGAGTGGGACATAAAACATCGAGCGTAGTCATGTCTCAAGCATTTGGACTACCTGCCTTCCCTGTGGACACTCACATACATAGATTATCACAAAGATGGGGGCTAACATCAGGTAAGAATGTGATCCAAACTGAAAAAGATCTAAAGGAATCATTCCCAATAGAATCTTGGAATAAGTTACATTTGCAAATGATTTTTTATGGTCGGGAATATTGTACGGCACGTGGATGTAATGGCACAATATGTCAATTATGTAAGGAACTTTATCCAGAGAGAAAAGAACCTCATAAATGTTTAAAGCCATAAATATCTTCAAAAATAATTAATGATTCCAACAATAAGTACTAATTTTTGCTAAACATATATCAACAATAGAATCAAAATGAAACTAGCAATAACTGGTGCTTCCGGGAAAACTGGATACAGGGTAGCGGAGGAGGCCATAGCATCAGGATACACAGTAAGACTAATTGTTAGACCAAAATCGGTGATTCCACAGTCATTAAAGGAATGCGAAAAATACGTTCTTTCAAATATAAATGTTCCAACCTTGGATTATGCACTAAAAGGTTGTGAGAGCCTAGTTATAGCAACTGGAGCTCGTCCATCAATTGACCTAACAGGTCCAGCGAAAGTAGACGCCTTAGGTGTTCAAAAACAAGTCGAGAGTTGTAAAAGGATTAATATAAAAAGAGTAGTACTTGTAAGTTCACTTTGTGCAGGAAAATTAATACATCCTTTGAATTTATTTGGACTTATACTAATCTGGAAAAGACTAGGAGAAAGATACCTAGAGAATAGTGGTCTTGATTGGACAATAATTAGACCTGGGGGGTTAAATGAAAATGAGGAAAACTTAAAAAATCAAAACATACTATTTTCAGGAGCAAAGACTCAGGAAGAAGGTTCAATTCCCAGAAGGTTAGTTGCTAAAAGCTGTATTGAAGCTATAAGAACAAAAGACTCGATTAACAAAATAATTGAAATAACAAGTAGCGATAAAAATCCACAGATAAATATGAATAAAGCTATAAAGACACTTAGAATTTAAATAAATAAAATAAAAAGATGAACACGAACCCTAGAATTGATGCCTTTCAGTTGATGCTTACTGATTTGCGAACAAGGAATGAATCTATTCGACATAAAGCAGCTTTTAGGGGATGCCAACCAGAATTCCAATCACTGGTCACAGAGCTTATAGAACAATTAGAATCACAATTAAATGTAGAGAAACAAAAGTATAGAGATACCTTGAAATCGTAAGGATATAATTTCATCCCAATTCTAAGCACGCTAATCCATAAACATCACTCATCGAAACGGGTGGTTGCTCACCTCTATACATTCTAAAAGTTTCTGAATTTGTTTGAAACCCAAGCTTTTCAAATAGTCTGGAAGAGTATTTATTAATACCTGGTGAATCTACGATAACTAAGCCTGGGTGACTATCTACTAAACCTATCAATAATATCTCAGCTAATTCAAAAGAATCAGCTAAAAGTGGACCTATTCTCCATCCTTCTCCATTTTTCAAAAGGCAAGGTCTTATTCGACCAAACCCATGGCATTCTCCTGAATTATCAAGAACGGCAATGACCTTTCCAGCAGGATGTTTTAGCCAATTGGATAAGAAATGAGGCCTTGGACTAGCCTCTCTTTTCTCATCAAATACTTCAACTACCTTCGATGGAATTGAATCCCCCTCTAAAAAAGTGAAATGAGTATTTGCAGACTTATCTATATATTTACTTTTCAAATTACCGTCTCCAATCAATTCCCATCTGGTTGTCTTAGATGAAACCTTAAATCCCCATTTAGAATAATCATTAATACGCTCAGGAGCAGCTTCCAAGCCAATACATGACAAATCATCTAAATGTTTAAACGCTTGCTTCCAAAGTTGCAATCCAAATCCTTTTCCCCTCTGTTTTTTAATTACAATAAATAATCCTAGAAAGCCATAATGTTCATTATATCTAACCCCAGCTATACAGCCTACAGGGTTGCCTTGATACCAACCCACCCATAGACCTTGATTGTCTGTATATTTATAAATATCTAAGTCACCTATACCAGGAACGAATCCTTCATTTCTTGATAATTCCGTAACAAATGAAATATCATTATTACTTAAAGGTTTTATGACTAAATTATTTTCCATAAATTATATTAAAGTAATATACAATACTCTAATAAAGGATAGAACTAAAGCTATAAATATGAGGATAAAAAAACAACTGTAAGGAGTCTTATCACAAGAGGATTTCTCAGAGATTTAACTACTAAATCATAATTGATAATTAAAAAGGAAATACTCATTTATGTTCTTGAGACATTTATATATAATATTAAAAATAAAATACCATTATTAATCAATAAAATGGTTTTCAGTTAATGGCAAGAAATCTTATATTATTATTTATTCTTTTTCTAGTCGTTTAACTATCATAAACATTGAAGCCAATGACAAGAAAAAAATAAAGATTAAAAAATAGGTCATAACATTGTTGACTTTATTTAAATTAACTATAGTCTATATTGGAAAGACTCAGTAGTCATTTTAATTATTATTGAATCTAATCTTTATATAAAATGCATGAAAATCTAAATAATTCAAAATACCTTTTCAAGTGGGCAAATCTAGTTAATTTCTTAACTATATCAAGGATATTGATGGGGCTTCCTTTAATATTATCACTGACTTATCGAAGATATGAGTATTCCATTTTATTTTTAGTTTTAGGTGCACTGACCGATTACTTAGATGGATACATAGCACGAAATAAAAACTGTAAAACTATTATTGGCGCAAAGCTCGATCCTCTCGCTGACAAAATTCTTTTACTTGGACCTTTCATATGGATAGCTCATGAAAATATGGTACCAGTATGGTCTATTTGGTTATTATTATCCAGAGAATTGCTAATTACTGGTTGGAGATCAGATAGTTCAACAGGAGCTCCCGCTTCTACTCAAGGAAAAATAAAAACAACATCTCAATTCTTAAGCCTGATCTTCTTACTATGGCCAAAGACCTGGGGCTCAGAATATATAATACTTGTTCTCAATAGTGCTGGAAATATATTATATTGGATCTCATTATTATTAGCATTAAGTTCGTCAATAAAATATTTAGTCAATCAAAGAGACTATCGTCCTTAGAGAAATCAATATTAACATCCTTATTTAACAGGTAATCATTCTTATAGCTATCAATTAGACCATCCAATAAACTAATTTTTGGGGTCCAACAAATATCAAGTTCTAATTGAGATATATCTGTATAGAAATTTGTTAATCTTAAAGGAAAAAGCTTTCTAGCCTTTGGATCAAGTTTCAAAGGGTCGAATGATTTAATTGTTATATCAGATATATTCTTACCAGCTGCTAAAGCAGCTGTTTCAATTAAACCTTTAAAACTAACAGCTTCTTTGGCTGAACAATTATAAACCTTGTTAACAGTTTGGTCGGTTTCAATCGATTTAGAAATGGCATCAGCCAAATCTGAAACATGTCCCAATTGAGTAATAGCTTGTCCATCGCCTGGCATAGGTATAGGGCGACCATTAGTAATCCGATCAAAAAACCATGATTCAATAGGATTATAATTACCTGGACCATATATATAAGTTGGTCTAAAACTAGTAAAAGGTATACCTTGACTTTTTAGCCAAAACTCAGTATTGGCCTTCCCAATGTGACGGCTTTTAGGATCAATTGGGGTATCTTCAGATAATGGAAATAATTCCGGATTGGTATAAACTCCTGCTGAACTTATATAAATAAACCTAAAACTAGGTATACCTGTAAATTTTAACACCTTTTGAGTATCCTCTAATTTACGTCCAGAGCTATCAACAATCAAATCAAAGTCCTTATCAGATAATTGTTTTAGGTCTTCATCATTTGATCTATCACCAACAAAGTGATTGATATTATTTGGTGAAGGAAGATTTCCGCGTGTAAATAAGGTTATGTCATGACCACAAGAAAAAAGCCTGGATACAAGTTCCTTACCTACAAACCTGGTGCCTCCTAAAAAAAGAACTTTCAAGATGATTTAATTAAAAAGATATTTTAAAGCCTTCTCAGAAGCTCACACAATCAGACTAATGATGATAGATGATTAGAAATATTTAAATATTGATGGAAATCATACCTGCAATAGATCTTTTACAAGGAAGGTGTGTTCGCTTAAATCAAGGGAATTACCATAAGGTTACACAATTCAACAGCAATCCAGTAGAACAAGCTCTTATTTGGGAAAGTCAAGGAGCAAAACGTCTGCATCTTGTAGATCTAGATGGGGCCAAAACAGGAGAGCCAATAAATGATCTGACAATTAAAGAAATAAAGAAATCAATCAATATTCCTATTCAATTAGGGGGTGGAATAAGAGATAAAAACCGTGCTGAAGAATTATTTAATCTTGGAATTGACAGGCTAATCCTGGGTACCATTGCAATAGAAAGTCCAGAGCTAGTGGAAGAACTAGCGAATGAATATCCTAATAGGATTGCAATAGGAATTGATGCAAAGAAAGGAAAAGTTGCGACAAGAGGTTGGATAGAGGAAAACGAAATTCATGCAATTGAATTAACAAAGCGATTTAATGCCTTGAACTTGGCTGCAA
Organism: Prochlorococcus sp. AG-315-I14; assembly: GCA_003283665.1. The sequence continues at coordinate 28,231 of QBWF01000004.1, forward strand.
TAATATCGACTGACATCTCAACAGATGGCACGCTTAAAGGACCAAACATTGAGTCATTGAGAGAAATTGCTAAGATAAGTAATAATCCTGTAATAGCTTCAGGAGGTATAGGCTCAATCTCAGATTTAATATCATTAATGATTCATGAGAATGAGGGAATAGCAGCAATTATCGTTGGTAGAGCCTTATATGATGGTTCTGTAGATTTAAAAGAAGCCTTGAAAACAGCCGAAAACAGTACGATTAAGGATACATTCCTGGATAAAGATGAATTTATTGTTTAGCAGTGAAAAGAAAAAAAATATAAAGTGAATAAATCAATGAAAGGGCTGGAACTATTTCCAAATCAAGTTATCTTTTAAAAAGACAAAGAACTAGGCTTGACATTGGTAGAAGAAAGACCAAAACAGATTTTATTACTTGCTCCCTCTTTGCTGGGAGAGTCATTAGCTCTGAAGTTATCATCTAAAAATAATAATATTGACGTAATTTTAGATCCTGAAGATTTAATAGGCTTACCAAAGTTGATTCTATTTTGTATCGAAAATATTGAAGTTACAAATTCAATTAAATATGAAATTTTAAAATTAAAGCAACGATGGGATAAATCACCAGTACTAATAGTAATTCCTAGGGGTATTAAATTAGCCTCTTCCGACTTATTAAATCTAGGAAGCGAAGGAATTATTCAAGACCCAACAGTAGATATTCTTGAGGAATCAATTAATATTTTGCTCCAAGGTGGTAGAGTGTTTAAATTAAATAATGGCTCATCAAGTAATATCAAATCGGAAAACAGTTCTTATGGTTTAGGTTATTGGTTATTAACTAGTGGCCTTGCACAAATAAACCAAGATCTACATATAATCGAGCTTTTAATAACCAAGGGTTCATCAAATCCTTTTTATATGTTTATCTTATTAGGTAGAAAAAGAGAACTATTAACCTCTCGGAAACTACTTTACTGGTTATGGGGGCCTATTGAAATGCTAATAGAACCTAAATCCAATAATATCTCATTTATCGAAAACAAAAAAACATATAAATATCAAACCGATCTAACCATACCCAACTCTGAAAGTGAAACCATTCTAAATATAATTTATAATAAATTAGAAAATAAACTCCAGAAAAATTTATCGAATACAACCAGTGAATTATTAGCACTTGATTCATTAAATAGTACAAGAAGAAATAATCTATTCAATACACTTCTATGTGAATTCAGAATGGTGATTAATAAAATTAAAAATATAGACAAAAAGGAAGCCAAAGTCGAGACTTCACTTGACATATTTTCACCAGAATTAAGAAAAAATACTTTAAGAAAATTTATAAATTCATATGAGAGACTTCTAAAAAATGGAAAAGAAATTTCTATTATCGAATATTTATTAGAGAATGCTGAACTTGATGCCACTGATGATGAACTTCCATCAATAGATTTAATACTAGAACCTATACTAAATAATAAGCCTATATTATTAGAAGGAGAGTATTTATCAATTGAAGATCCTAGAGCATTAAATAATCTTGAAATGTTAATATTAAACTGGATCATTCGAACAGCTGAAATAATTAGTGCAGAGTTAATTTCGTTATGCTCAGAGTGGCCAGAATTACGAAAATATATGTTAGTTGAAGGTTTAACATCTACTAGAGAACTTGAGAGGAGAAGAAATCAAATAAATACCAAGAATCAACTCCATGAGGTTTTCAGGAAGCCAGTAAGGCTATATGAAAGCAAAAGGTCTTATTATACTGTCGAGAATAATCAAATAACCAAATTAATTTATATTGAACCCAGAGATATAGAACTAAGAAACCTGGAAGGGATTCAAAAGAACATAGCATTTATTATAGAATTAAGAGATGCACTAGCACCACAAATCCAAGCTGTAATTCAATATACTGGGGATTTAATTGTATTAATACTTACCAAAGTAATTGGAAGATCAATTGGTTTGATAGGGAAGGGAATAGCCCAAGGTATGGGCAAGAACCTTTCCAAGGGATAACTAATTGAAAATTTTATAGCAAGAATTAGAATTATCACTTAGTATTAAAAAGAAAAATCAGTTCTATTTTGAAACTCTTTAACTTATTTATTGCAACACTTATATTATTTATAATTAACATAAATCCTGTTTACTCTGCCCGCGACACAAATAGTTATGATGGTAATATATTTCCTATATATGCGGGGAATGGTTCATTAGTCCCACCCCCAAGTTCATTATCTGAATCATTAAGAAACAAAAGAACTAGTGTTTTAGTATTTTATCTTGATGATAATTCTTCTAGCAAACTATTCGCACCAGTTGTTTCAGGTATTAAACTATTTTGGAGTTCTTCTGTTGATTTAATACCAATTGCTATAGATGAAATAGATAATAAAGACCAAAACAAAATTAGCGATCCAGGCTATTACTGGAGAGGAAATATACCTCAGGTTGTTGTATTAGATGGGAATGGGAATGTCCTTTTAGATAAAGAAGGACAAGTCATTATAGATGATATTAATGATGCAATTAGCAAGGGTACCGGTTTAAACAAACCAAATTTTGATATTACAGTTAAAAGCTATAATGAATATAACAGTGAGCCATCTAAGGATGGCTATAACAAACCACGAGGAAGTTGAAAATGATTAGAATTTCTTCTTATACTGACTCTTAAAGACCATTAGTAACCAAAATAAATGATACTAACAAAGTTAATTTACTTACTAATATTATTTTTCATACTTATTGAAATATCTCATCAGCTTAGGACTAGATCTCCACTAGTATTAAAGCCTAAAAAATTCAAGATAGAAAAAGATGATTCATCTATAAAATATATAACTTGTGTAGAAATAACTAATCTTCATAAGAATATGGAGGTTATGATTCCTGCTTTTAATATTACACCTTTTCTCATAGGGATTTCCAAAGACCAAATTCTAAGCCTAAAAACTGAAATCAAAGCGCTTCACCCTGATGAAGTTACAAGAAATGATGATTATTGGTCTGCTTACATTTTAAAAAGCAAGAAGTCAACTATAGTTCGAATCCAAGTTGAAATCAAAGCTAATAATTTAATATTAAACAAAATAGAATGCTTATGGATTGATATTAAATGGATTAATTACGGACCTTTTGGTAAAATCACAAAATATGATGGTTTTTTATTAGCCAATCAATTAATAACAGGAAATAATAAATATCAAGAAAAAGTTAATAATTATATTGAACCTATCAAAACACATATACTTGGAGTATTAGATGATCCAATTTCAATATTAGAGGCCTATCTTCCAAAAAACATATTATCAACAGATACAATTACTATTGGAGAAACTCCTCTTGCGATCATGCAAGGAAGATACATTGACTATAGAACAATAAATACAAGTTTATTAGCCAAAATACTTTGCAAAGGATTTCACCCTACAAGTAGTTTAGCTACTGCATGTGGGCTACAAACTCTCATAAATATAAATCGTCCGTCAAGAATAATTTTAGCTAGTTTTCTTGGGTTTATATCCAAGATATTTGGTACAAAAGGTCTCTTTTATAGATTAGCGGGGCATCAGGCAAGATTAATAGATGATATAACTGGAACAACGCCACCTTATGATAAAAGCATTGTTTTAGGTCCCCATGAACCCAAACAATTTTGTACGGAAGCCTCGAAGAAACTAGGGATAAATGTAGCAGTTGTAGATGTAAATGATTTAGGTAGAGTAAAAGTCATATCGGCAAGCCAGAAATCTGATTTAAAAGCTATACAGTCAGCCTTAGTATCAAACCCTGCTGGAAACGCAAATCAACATACGCCACTAGTCCTAATTAGAACTAAAAGTAAATTGGAACAGTCTCACAGAGTTATCTAAATTAGAATAATATATTTAAGTGGATTCTACTATCACTAATAAAAAAGACTTAGTAGTTGAGCCTCTGAAGCTCAAGCATCTCATAATGGTAAATGTTAACGACGAATTAAATCCATTTGGGAAATTTCAGTTACTATTATTTAAAAAACTAATATCCGATATAGAAACTAATTTAATTAAAGTTCCTGTAAAAAATCCAATCTGCTTCGTTGCAATTGAAGATAAGAAAATTATAGCTTATATATTAGCTACACCTAATAATCGTAGAAGCAGTTGCTGGACCATATCCGAACCATACTTTTTATCTGAACCATTTTCTTATAGTCGCTACAATATACAACAAATTTTATTGAATAAGGTTTTATATGAAAGCAAAATAAAAACTAAAAGCTTTTTGATCTATTTAAATACTAATGATAGTCTACCGTTATCAATAGCTAGAGAAGCTGGTTTTCAACCTCTGAGAATTATAAAATATTGGAGGAAGAGATCAAAAGTATCAGGTGTAATTGAAAGTCATAAAAATGAGTATCACCTAAATTGGGTTCCACTTAATATAGAGAATTCACAACAAGTGTGGCGCCTTGAACAAGCAAGAGAGTCGGTCAACCTTCGTTCAATTTTTGATAGGCAATGGAATGATATATATGAAAAAAGAACATCAATAACGGGGGTTTTAACAGATAATAAGAATAGGGTTCTAGCTGGATTGGTTACTTCATTCTGCCCAAATAAAGAATATTCTCTAGAATTTATAAAAGGATTAGCATGGGATGAAAGATTAAATCTATCTATTCCAAATAATATAAATAGAATTCAATATATAAATAATAATATTTCTATAGAAACAACATCTGAAGATAGCCAGTTGAATCAACTTATGAGCCAGTCTGGATGGGAAGTCTTTGAGGAGAAAATCTTATTAGGGAGAAGTATCTGGAGAAGACAAAAGAACTATAATATTAAATCAATAGAATCCAATCTATCAACTATAATGGCTAATTTACAACAACAACCAGAATTACCATCACCATTAAAATTAAATAAAATAAATGATTAAACCCAATCCCTGTTCAGTTTTAAGTCTTGATATTGGAAAAAAAAGAATTGGGATAGCAGGTTGTGATCCACTTGGTATAGCAATTACACATCTACCGGCGGTCTTTCGAAAAAGCTTTGAAGAGGATCTCCATGAATTTGAAGTGATATGTTTAAGTCGGAAAATTAAAGGCCTAATAATTGGTAACCCCCTTGATATGAATGGAAAAAAGACCAAACAATCAATCCAATGTATAAAATATGGACGAGAATTAGCTAAGAGTTTACAGCTACCCTTTGTCTTTATTAATGAACATGGCACCACTATTGAAGCTTCCGAAAAGTTTTCTTTAAAAAATGATAGAACTGGCAGAATTGATAGCGCTTCTGCCGCTATACTTTTACAACAATGGCTTATAGAGGGACCTGATTTTGCTGTCTCAATTTAAATTTTTAATATGATAGAAAAAGGCTTTCAAAAACCCAATATTGACTGATAACAACTCAACCATGTCTTCAACTAATAAAAACGATGAAGTTCCTACAGTTTTAGTAAAAGACTCTAAAGGTTCCGATCTTCTTTGCTTTCTGGAGCAAGTAGTACCGTTAGAAGGTAAAGATTATGCACTTTTAACACCTGTTGATACTCCAGTTTCTCTTTTCCAATTGATTGAGAATGAAGATCCAAAACTCATTGAAACCGTTCAGAAGAATGAACCAATATTAGAAGTAGCAGATGTTGTACTTCAAGAGCATGATTTACAACTTATTCGGTCGGCACTGACCCTTACAGTTTCTGGTGAATTAGACGAGCCTGAACCAGAGGAAATTGAAGAAGATGATTTAGATGATGACGCTGAAACATATGAACTTTTAGTGAATTTTAGGCTTGAAGACAATGAATATGGTCTATACATTCCACTAGATCCTTTTTTTATTGTAGGAAAGCTTCAAAATGGCAAGGTAACACTTGTTGAGGGTGAAGAGTTTGACAAAATTCAATCAAGTATTGAAGCTGAAATTGAGGAGAAGGGCTTATCAGATTAAATAAAAGCCATTTACTCATACCAAAATGCACCCTTAATAATGCAATAGATTTCCTACCTATAAATGATCTTTTAAGCAATCAAATCTCAGCACTAATACTTGATGTGGACGGTACATTAATAACTGGAAAAGATATTTCCATTTCAAAAAATATAAAAGAATGGGTTTTTAAAGCTAAAGAACATTTCTATATTTATCTTCTAAGTAACAATCCTTCCAAAAAAAGAATTCATAAGATTGCAGAACAATTAGATTTAGATTATTCATATGCTGCATCAAAACCTCGGAAAAAAAATTTAGAAAATGTACTTCGGGGAATTAAATACAAGCCAGAAGAAATAGCAATCATAGGTGATAGGGTATTTACAGATATTTTAGTAGGAAACAGATTAGGTTTATATACAATACTTGTAGATTCAGTTGATACGTATGGAAATAAATATGAAAATAATATTTTCCAAACGATTGAAAGAAAAATCGCAAATATTATTATTGGAGAGAAAATATGAATAGATGGGTCATAAAAATTGGAACAAGTCTTTTAAGAGGTCAAAAGAACTATTCTACAACTGATGTTATTAATCATTATTGCTCATATATTTCTAAAGCTAAGAAGAAAGGAGACCAGATAATCCTAGTGTCAAGTGGGGCAGTTGGCTTGGGATGTCGAAAATTAAAAATGAAAGGAAGGCCTAAAGAGATGACTTCGCTTCAGGCTTCAGCTGCTATAGGACAAGTCCATTTAATGGCTTTATATGAAAAAGCAATGGAAAAGTTTGATTACAATGTTGCACAGGTTTTATTAACTAGATCAGAATTAGGCTCTAGAAATAGTTACAATTCTGCCTCTAAAACACTAATAAAGTTACTTGAATGGAATGTTCTTCCAATAGTTAATGAGAATGATATTGTTTCTGATGAAGAATTAAAATATGGTGATAATGATACTTTATCTGCATTAGTTGCTACAGCTATTGCTGCAGATAGATTAATCTTACTTACAGATATTGATCATCTTTATTCAGCTGATCCTAAAAACAATATTAATGCTATACCCATAAAAGACATACATCATTCAAATGAATTAGATTCATTAGGATTAAATCAGAAACAAACCACCTGGGGTACTGGAGGAATAAAAACCAAACTGACTGCTGCAAAGATAGCCACTGAAAGTGGAATAAAAGTACATCTTGCAGATGGAAGCGATCCTAAAACCTTAGGAGAATTACTTGAAGGAAAGAAAATTGGTACTGTCTTTCACCCCAATCCAAATCCAATTGGTAATCGTAAAAGCTGGTTATCTCACGCAATAAAACCTGTTGGGGAACTTTATTTAGATATTGGTGCTAGCGAAGCTATAAAAAACAAAGGTGCTTCACTATTACTAGTTGGAGTCAAAAAAGTTACTGGTAATTTTATTTCTAATCAGCCAGTAAAAGTTTTTGATCAATTAGGAATAGAAATAGCTAAAGGGATTTGCTCTATGAGTAGTGATGCTATTAGATCAGGAATGAATCCTGCATTACCATCAAATGGATCACCTCTTGTAATTCATAGAGATGTCCTAGTGTTAACTAATGAATAATTCAAAACCGATTTTCACACTTTTCATTTAACCGAATTTGAATCATGCTTTTCAGTAAATTAATTAACGAACTTAAAAAAGGTAATGCTGGATTGGTAGATTATGTGATTGCAAGTGATCCAGATGTTTCAGTTGCAACATCTTTAGAGAAAGTAACAACAAATCAGATTAGTTTCCTAGATAAAGAAAGTCCATTAAAACTTAGGAAATGTATTAAAGATACTAAAGCCTCAGTATTATTAATTCCTGCAAATGATAGTGAAATTATAGAGATCGCAAAAGAATCATCTTTTGCATGGGCTTCACTAAAAGAACCAAAGATTGCATTTGCTGAGATACTAAGTATTCTTTATCCAACACAATTAGGTTTTGAAGGTATACATAAAACAGCAATCATAGAAAATGATGTAAAGATTGGGGTTGGAGTATCAATTGGTCCTAATGTCTATATTGGAGATAATTCTTATATTGGAGATGGAACTATTATTCATGCAGGAGTTGTTGTATACAAAAATGTAAAGATTGGAAGAAAAAATGTTATCCATGCGAATAGCGTTATCCATCCAGGCTCTTTAATCAAAGATGAATGTATTATCAATTCAAATGCAGTAATTGGTGGTGAAGGATTTGGTTTCATTCCAACTCCAAAAGGTTGGAAAAAGATGCCGCAAATAGGTCATGTAATTCTCGAAAACAAAGTCGAAATAGGCAGCTGTACAACTATTGACAGGCCATCAGTTGGCGAGACAGTAATTGGTGAAGATACGAAAATTGATAATCTTGTACAAATAGGTCACGGTGCGTCGATAGGAAAGGGATGTGCAATGGCTGCGCAGGTAGGTCTTGCTGGAGGTGTACAACTTGGAAACTCGGTTATTCTGGCCGGGCAAGTTGGTGTAACCAATAAAGTAAAAGTTGGTGATGGAGTAATAGCTAGTTCAAAATGTGGAATTCATACCGACATTGAACCAGGCACCGTAGTCAGTGGCTTTCCTGCAATCTCAAATAAACTATGGTTGCGATGTTCTGCTACTTTTAAAAAATTACCAGAGCTTGTAAAAGCCATACGAGAACTAGAGCGTAAAAGCTCCAGGTAATTTCTTCCTTTATTTCAACAGACATGAGGTCTTACAAAGTAACTTTATTATCGGGTGATGGGATTGGTCCGGAAATAACGACTGTCACGAAAAGGATTCTTTCATTAATAAGTAAAATATATGATTTTGAACTCAAGTTTTTAGAAATGCCATTTGGAGGGGCAGCAATTAATAAAGAAGGAATTCCTTTACCGGATAGGACCCTACAAGAATGTAAGAACTGCGATGCCGTCTTATTAGCTGCAATTGGAGACCCAAAGTATGATCAATTACCAAGAGAAAAAAGACCTGAAACAGGTTTACTTAAACTACGATCATCATTAGATCTTTTTGCCAACTTAAGACCTGTCAAAGTTTTCACACCTCTTGTAAAAGCAAGCAGTCTCAAAGAAGATTATATAAATAAAGTTGATTTAATTGTAGTTAGAGAGCTTACAAGTGGTATCTATTTTGGTGAACCAAAAGGAAGGATAAAAACAGAAACTGGAGAAAGAGCTTTTAACACCATGACATATTCATCAGAAGAAATTAACCGAATTGCCGAAGTGGCTTTCGAAGTAGCAAATCAAAGAAGAAAGAAAATATGCTCAGTAGATAAAGCCAATGTTTTAGACGTAAGTCAATTATGGAGAGATCAAGTCATACTTCTTTCTGAAAGATTTAAGGAAATAGAGCTAACTCATCAATATGTAGATAATGCAGCAATGCAACTTGTTAGAAATCCAAGTCAATTTGACGTTATTCTTACGAGTAATTTATTTGGAGATATTCTAAGTGATATTGCGGCAATGCTTACTGGCTCAATTGGTATGCTGCCATCGGCTTCTTTAACTAAAAAAGGACCAGGATTATTTGAACCTGTCCATGGTTCAGCTCCAGACATAGCAGGTAAAAACGTAGCGAACCCAATAGCAATGATGCTTTCTGCAGCAATGATGTTAAAAATTGCTTTTAAAGAAACGAATGCAGCTAATCATTTGGAAAAGTCTATAAACGAAGTTTTAGCCGAAGGTTACAGAACAGCCGACTTATCAAGCAGTAACACTGACAAAGAAGTCGGATGCCGCGAAATTGGTGATTTAGTCGCCAAGAAAATAAGCTGAGAATTTCACAAATTAAAATACTCATGCAGAAAGTTTTGAATCATGGTCAGTCGACCTGCCAAAATAAAGAGTCAATTCTTTAGTGTCGATGTCAAAACTTCACCCAGTAGTAGCCGTAACTGGTTCATCAGGAGCAGGAACAAGTACGGTCAAGAGAGCATTCGAGCACATCTTTGCTCGAGAAAGCATTGTTCCCGCAGTCGTTGAGGGTGATAGTTATCACCGTTTTGAAAGGATGCCTATGAAGAAGGCAATGTCTGATGCTCTATCAAAAGGCGAGAACTTCTCACATTTTGGACCTGAAGCAAATTTGTTCGATAAATTAGAAGATCTATTTAGTGAATATGGAAAGACAGGAGGTGGTCAAAAAAGATACTATTTACATAGCCATGAAGAAGCCGAAGAGCACAATACGAGACTGGGTACAAAATTAGATCCAGGCCAATTCACTCCTTGGGAAGATATTCCTAAAGGAACAGATCTTCTTTTTTATGAGGGGTTACATGGAGGAGTCGTAGGAAAAGGATATAATGTTGCTTCTTTTGCAGATTTACTTGTTGGTGTGGTGCCAATCACAAATCTTGAATGGATACAAAAAATACATCGTGATAATGCAGAAAGGGGTTATTCAGCAGAAACGATTGTTGATACAATTTTGAGAAGAATGCCTGATTACATTAATCATATTTGCCCTCAATTCAGTTTAACTGATATAAACTTCCAAAGAGTTCCTACAATAGACACATCAAATCCGTTTATTTGTAGAAATATTCCTACCCCAGATGAAAGTTTTGTCATAATTCACTTTAGAAAAGGTTCTATAGAAAAGTGGGATATAGATTTCCAATACTTACTAGGAATGATTCATGATTCATTTATGTCAAGCCCTACAAGCATTGTAGTAAATGGAGGAAAGATGGGCTTTGCTATGGAACTTATTCTAACTCCAATTATTCATAGAATGATTGAAGAGCAAAAAGCTTCGATCAATTAAATATTTTTTAATTTTATAAAGATATACACCTTACATATAAAGCAATAATAAAATAAGACATAGATACTTCATGATTATTTTCAAATTAATATTATTTTTAGCTTTCTCTTATAATTAGAAGGTTGAAATACAAATTTGATAAGTAGTAAGAATCTAACTATATATATAATCAAATTTAATTTAGATTTTAACGATTGGATACCTAAGCAAGAAAAAACAATAATCTCGTTGAGTAGATAAATAATCTAAAGACTACTATTATTATATTTACTACTAAAAATCTAATTAAGTTTTCCTAGCAAAAAATAACAGTAGTAAATTCTTAAGATTTGCGATATAAAGCATGCTTTCTTTAACTTTTCATAGTTTAGATTAGAAGGAGTTTTATCAACAATATATATTTCATTTTTATTATCTAACATATATTACTTACCTAATACAATAGTTATAGACATAGGAATTTCCAACCAATATCCAATCGCTGCTTTTATTTCTTTAGGAAAACTCTTTACCTTGATATGGCTAAGATTTAAATATATTTCCAATATTCATGGTAGTCAATGTATTAAATTAATGTCTCTTCACTAAAAAGCTGTGTCTCTATTCGACTGGTTTGCTGACAGAAGAAAAGGGCAATTTGTAGGGAAAGTGACTCAAGAGTCTGAAGAAAGTGATGGTCTATGGGAAAAGTGTCCTGAGTGCAGTCAAGTTGTATATAGAAAAGACTTACTGGAGAACGCAAATGTATGTAGCAATTGTCAGCATCACAATCGAATAAATAGCCAAGAAAGAATAAACATTATTGCAGATACAAATACTTTTCAGTCAATTAATAATCACCTATCTCCTGTAGACCCATTGGGTTTCAAAGATCGCAGGGCCTATGCAGACAGACTTAGAGAGAGCCAAGCAAGTACTGGTCTTAAAGATGGAGTCCTAACAGGGGTTTGCGAGGTTGACTCGATTCCCATGGCACTTGCCGTTATGGATTTCAGGTTCATGGGTGGGTCAATGGGTTCTGTAGTTGGTGAAAAGATCACACGACTTATAGAACATTCAACTAAACATAAATTACCATTACTAATTGTCTGCGCCTCGGGAGGGGCACGAATGCAAGAAGGAATGCTAAGCCTAATGCAAATGGCTAAGATTTCAGGTGCTTTAGAGCGTCATCGAGACGCAGAATTACTTTACATGCCACTTCTTACACATCCAACAACTGGTGGTGTAACAGCCAGCTTTGCAATGCTCGGGGACTTGATAATTGCCGAACCTAAAGCCCTTATTGGATTTGCAGGAAGAAGAGTAATAGAACAAACTTTGAGAGAAAAGCTACCCGAAAATTTTCAAACAGCAGAATATCTTCAAGAGCATGGATTTGTAGATACTATTATTCCAAGAACAGAACTTAAAGCATCTTTATCAAAACTATTAAAGTTACATCAATACAAGTCAACCAAGACAATAGCTAATCCATAAAGTTGAATTAACAATCAAGAAAAGATCAATAGGCTTATGAGATTGTTAAATATTAATAATAATTATACTTCAACGATTAAATTATTCAGATATTAATCAGCCTATTTCAAATAAATAACCATAAACTGAAACTTAAAAATAGTATAAAAAAGATAATTTAGTAAAATTGTATAATAAAAGAATAGAAATGCACACAACAATATTTACATGGATAAGTAAAGTAGAAAAAAGATAGTCTCATTTAGAAAATCAGTATCAGTTAATCAATAAATAATATTTAAAGCTATTACTCTAAATGAATATGTTAATTTAAATCAAGAATAGAATTTATCAAATGGTGATACTTTAACAAGTCACGTAATAATAGATACATGTAAGACTGCTTTATACTAAATGAATATTCATACTGATGTATCAAGTAAAAAGCCAATAAGAATTGCAATTGCTGGGCTAGGTTTTGGAGAAAGTGTGCATATACCTGCAGCGAGATTCAATAAAAATATTGAGTTAATTGGATTGTGGAGTCGAAGGGAAGAAAAACTTCAGGCGACATGTAAAAGGCATGATTTAATTCCTTACTCTGACTGGGAAGAACTTATTAATGATCCAAAAATTGAAGGAATAATTATAGCAACTCCGCCAAATCCAAGATTTAATTTATCAATTCAAGCTATTGAAGCAGGTAAACATCTTTTATTAGAAAAACCAACTTGTATAAATGCTGATCAAATTAAAGATCTACAACGAAAAGCACTTCAAAGAAATTTAAAAGTAGCTGTGGATTATGAATATCGAGCAGTACCTTTATTTATGCAAGCGAAGAAAATGATTACTGAACAAAATTTAGGGAACCCATGGTTTGTAAAACTTGATTGGTTAATGAGTAGTAGAGCCAATCCTGAGAGACCTTGGGATTGGTATTCCGACGAAAAGGAAGGTGGTGGAGTACTAGGAGCACTAGGAACTCATGCAATAGATATTCTTCATTGGCTTATTGGACCAACTCACTCAGTAAGTGCTCTAAATTCAACATCAATAAAAGAAAGAAAATGTCCAATAACTGGAAGCTATAAAACAGTTACTAGTGAAGATGTAAGTATTTCACAATTACAATTAAAAACTATCAATAATAATTTAATTCCAGTGCAACTAAATCTATCTGCAGTAACAAAAGAGAGTAGAGGATTTAGTTTGGAAATCTATGGAGAGAACGGAACACTGTTTCTTAGCAGTAATAATCAAAAGGATTATGTTCATGGATTCAGTCTATGTTTTACAAAGAAAGGAGAAAAACCTAGAAATATCCAACCTGATCAAGATTGCTCACTATCAAAAACATGGACTGACGGCCGTATAGCTCCAGTAGCAAGAATACAAAATTGGTGGTCACAAAGCATCAATGACAAAACACCCATAATTCCTGGTTTAGTAGAAGGTTTAGCAAGTCAAACAGTTTGCGACAAAATAAAAGAATCAAATTCAAGTGGTATGAAAATTAAAGTCAATTAATAACCAAATAAAAACTAACAACCAACAAAACACAGATCTAAGCAAAGATTATTGTCTATAAAAACATCAATTTCAGGCAAAAATTTAGATAGAAGGTGTAAAAAACAAAAAAAGGGGCCTTCCATGTGGAATAATCTTAAGGAATTTTTAGTTGCATAAATGGCACTCTCGTACTACGCAGAAGAATTAAAGAAAACAGCAAGTGCAATAGCATCGTCTGGCAAAGGGATTCTCGCCGTTGATGAATCCACAGCAACCGTAGGCAAAAGGCTTGCTTCTATAGGTGTAGAGAATACTGAAGACAATAGAAAAGCTTATAGAGGTATGCTTTTCACAACAGAAGGTCTTGGAAACTACATAAGTGGAGCAATTCTTTTTGAAGAAACGCTTTTCCAAAATCACCCTGATGGTGAGCCAATGGTTAAGAAGCTAGAAAAGATTGGAGTTATTCCTGGCATCAAGGTTGATAAAGGTCTTAGACCTTTATCTGGTGGTCACGATGTAGAGACATTTTGTTCCGGCTTAGATGGACTCGTAGAAAGAGCAGCTGACTACTATGCGCAAGGAGCAAGATTTGCTAAATGGAGAGCAGTCCTTCAAATAACAGATGATGGTTGCCCTTCCAAGCTTTCAATCCGTGAGAATGCATGGGGATTAGCAAGATACGCTAGATCTGTTCAAGAGTCAGGTTTAGTTCCAATTATTGAGCCAGAAATACTTATGGATGGTTCTCACACTATTGAAAAAACTGCAGCCGTTCAAGAAGAAGTAATTAAAGAGGTTTATCTCGCTTGTCAGACTAATGGCGTACTTCTAGAAGGTACTCTTCTCAAACCCTCAATGACTGTTCAGGGTGCTGAGTGTTCAACGAAAGCAGATCCTCAGAAAGTAGCTGAAATGACTATTCGTACAATGGAACGTTGTGTTCCTGCAAGCGTTCCCGGAATTACTTTCTTGTCAGGTGGCTTAAGCGAAGAAGCAGCATCCGTATATTTGAATCTTATGAATAAGATTGATCGGAAGGCAAAGTGGAATGTTTCCTTCTCATATGGAAGGGCCTTACAACATTCCTGCCTAAAAGCATGGAAGGGTTCTAATACTGAAGCAGGACAAAAGGCTCTAATAGCTAGGGCTCAAGCAAATTCCGAGGCTTCAAAAGGAGCTTATGTTGCAGGCTCTCAACCATCATCAGACGAACAATTATTCGTAGCCGGCTACAAATACTAATTAAGTTAAAAATCTTAAAAAGGCAGTTATTTATTTAAATAGCTGCCTTTTTAATGAATATTTATCTATTCAAGATAAAAGAGAACTAAGAATTAACTTTCCATCAATTGCACCTAAAGATCCATCACAGGCTCTTTCTGGATGAGGCATCATACCCAAAACATTCCCTCTTTTGTTTGTAATACCGGCGATATCACTTATTGATCCATTTGGATTATCTTGATATCTAATAGCAATAGAATCTTCATCTTGGAGTTTATTTAAAGTTTCTTCACTACATTGATATCTGCCCTCACCATGAGCAATTGGGAGAGAGATAGAATCATCTTTAATATAATTTCTCAACCAGAATGATCTTGAACTTGAAATAGTTAAGTTTGCACTATCACAGATGAAATTTAAATCTTTATTTCTTGTTAAGGCTCCTGGTAAAAGACCAAGCTCAGTAAGTATCTGAAAACCATTACAAATACCAAGAACTTTTCCACCTTTATCAACGAAAGATATCAATGAATTCAAGACAGGAGCAAACCTTGCAATAGCTCCACAACGTAAATAATCTCCATAACTAAACCCTCCTGGAATTACAACAGCATCAATACCTTCTAAATCAGTAGTTTCATGCCAAAGGAACTTAGTTGGAATACCTAAGCAACCTTCAGTAGCCCATCTAACATCTCTATCACAATTAGATCCAGGGAAAATAATAACTCCAATAGTCATGATCTTTTAATTTATTTGTGCTGATTGTTCATCATTAAATTCCAGATTCCAATCTTCGATTACAGGGTTTGCAAGCAACCTGTCACTCAAAAGCTCAATTTTCGATCTTGCCTCGTCTTGATTCTTAGCTTCAACTTCTAGTTCTATAGATTTGCCTATTCTTAATTGAGTCACACCTTCAATACCTAATCTTTTAGTCGCCGATCTTGTCGCCTCACCAGCAGGGTCAAGTACTGAAGGCCTCAAGTGAACAAAAACTCTTGCTTTAAATAAAGACACGATTTAAAAAAGTTTAATAAAAGTATGCTTTCTCATTGATGAGTTAATCCAAAAAAAAGGTTATAAATTTATAATAGATTAAAATTAAATTATTTCTTATTAATCTTTGACTTTCTCACTGACTACCCCTCTACCTAGACATTTCAAACAAGTGTGATAGCAATTAGGCTTAGTTTTCATATAGCCAATACCACCACATTGCTCGCAATTAGTCATAGAGAATGAAGTGGAGAAAGTTTTTGTTTTCTTTTCTTGAGTGTTGGAGATTACAGAAGTCACAAGAAATCTAACAAGTGATAAAACTAGGTCTTAATGGTTAAAGAGAAATTGTCTCTAACAGAATAAGCATCGCTAACTAAAATTAAAAAACAACCTTTTTTAATAAAATATGAAATAAATAATTTTATTGATTGATGAATTAACCCAAAGAAGATTTCAACGATTGAGAGGCTCCTTTTCTCAAACTTAAAATAACAAGATCAATTCCTGCCTTTGAGGGTTCCCAAGCATCTTTATTTGCCAACTCAAACCAAGAATTAAATCGTGGTCCAACCATTTGGATTTGAAGAGGTAATGCCTTCCCTTCTATCCAACATCTTCCTTTTATTCTCAGGATTTGAAACTCTGGAACAAGCCCTATAAGAATTTCCTTTAGATTTTCTTGATCAACTTGTAACTCTAATCTTAAATGTTCACTTATTACATGAACATGTTCATGTTCATGTTCATGTTCATGTTCTTCAGTTTGAGCAATATTATGTTCTTTACTGGAGATTCCTAGAATTAATGAGGGTTCAATTATTCCATTACTAATGGGTAGAATATTAGCTGCAGAGTTGGCATCAATTCTTAGTTTCGAAACTACTAATGAAAGATCCTTTTTTGAGATCAAATCAGATCTACTTATTAATACAATATCTGCAGATATTAATTGATCCTTAAAAAGATCATTAATAGAGGTTAAATGATCAATACTGTCATCATTTAGTCGTTGCTGATTAATAGTTTCAATATCTCCAACTGGACTGCCATTAGCAAGAGCATAACCATCTACTAGTGTTATGACTCCATTAACAAAAACATTGCTTCTTATTGCAGGCCAATTTAGAGCTTGCAAAAGAGGTTTGGGAAGAGCTAAACCACTAGTTTCAATAATTATTCCATCTAACTGACTAGATCTAGATATCAACACTTCCATTGCAGGAAGAAAATCATCTTGGACAGTACAACACAAACACCCATTATTCAACTCAACAATTCTTTCATTAATTTCATTCTCAGGACAAAAACCACAACTCTTAAAAAGATCTCCATCTAGACCTACTGTTCCAAACTCATTAACAATTACAGCCAGACGTTGTTCTCCTTGACTTAATAAATGTCTTAAGAGTGTTGTTTTGCCTGCTCCTAAGAAACCAGTAACAATTGTGACTGGCAATCGATCCATAATCATATATTTTTAGCTGAATTAAAAATTTAACAGCCAAGGCTATAAGTAGTACTGACCTCAGTTTTTGAATTAATACCAGAAGCCATTGAACAAAGTTGCTTTTGTTGTATGCGACTAATTACAGCATCTGTAAAATCGGCCCCCTCAATAAGAGCATTAGTAAATGTACTTTCCATCAATAATGCCCCCGTAAAATCAACATCTCTCAAATCTGCTCCCTCAAAATCAGACGCATAGGCCAATGAATCATTTAGCTGTGCTCCATGCATATCAACATCATTTAATTTACTGTTATTAAAAACTGCTCCAGTTAGGTTTGATTCACTAAAGTCGATACCTTTTAAATCGAGCTTAACAAAATCATTACCACTTAAATCTTGGCCATGCATATCGGAAGAGATCTTAAGTTCATCTTGATTCCGTATTTCAGGTGGTCGTTTAGCAGATACTCTCTGAACAGGAAAAATTAAGACAAAAACTAGTAAGCCAGCAAAAAGGATTGCATTGAATTTGGAAATGAAAGAAGTTTTTTTTGTTCATTAGAACTGAAAAAGGACTTTTAACAGGTACTTTAATTATTCACGTTATGGCATATAAAGCCAAAGAATGAATTATGGCAATGAGCTTAAGAGTAATAGTTCCCCCTCACTCACTCATATCACATTGGTTAACTATTCTGAGAGATCCGACAACTCCAGAAATACTTTATGCCACTGCATTAGAGCAACTTGGCAGGTGGTTAACATATGAAGCATTAAGAGATTGGATTCCAAATAAAAAAGAAACTATAAATTCATCAACAGGTAAAGTTGAATGCTCGATAATCGATCCATCAATACCTATTCTTGCTATCCCAAATCTTCCCGCTGGACTTGAACTATTTCAAGGATCTAGGGATCTAATTCCAAATGCTAATTTATGCATAGGAGGATTACCAAAACAAATTGATCAAAAAGCAGGAATAATTTTCTTCATAGACCAAATAACAACAGGAGAGAATCTTTTAAAAGATCTAAAATCCTTAAAAGATTCCAATGTTGACTCAAGAAGAATAAGAGTGATTTCTGCTATAGCTTCAAGTCCAGGTCTAAAAAAGATTGGAGAAAATATTCAAGATTTAAATATATATTGTGCATGTATAGATCCTGAATTGATATCAAAAAATGAAATTTTACCAGGAATTGGTAATCCCTCATTACGTATTAAGACCAGAATCACTTACTCGAACTAAGATTGATATAAGTAATAAAAATTATGGGCCAGTATCGAGAATCAAATTCAGGAAGTTTGGCATCACTGATTAGTGGTGCTGTGCTTGGAGCAGCAGGTCTAGCTTGGTGGTTACTTTCAGAAGCAGAAAAAAGACAAGAGACAAGAAAACAAAAGGCAATGCTATATGCACCACGCATTCAAGATGGTTCAGAAGCTACTGAATTCATGCCAAATTCATTAAGCAATCAGAGCAATGAACAACTTGAGCAACGAGTTGAACAATTGAATTCCGCGATTGCAGACGTTAGGAAACAATTAGAGGAACTTGGATCCTAAGTTAATTACTTCAACTTATTAATTAAATATCAAACAAATGCTTAGATCTAACGCCATAACACAAGGTATACAGCGCTCTCCAAATAGAGCCATGTTAAGAGCCGTAGGCTTTGATGATCATGATTTCAATAAGCCAATAATTGGTATAGCTAATGGTCATAGCACTATTACTCCTTGCAATATGGGATTAATGGATCTTGCTAATAGAGCTGAAGCAGCACTGAAAAATGCCGGTGCCATGCCACAAACATTTGGAACAATAACTGTTAGTGATGGGATATCTATGGGCACAGAAGGAATGAAGTATTCACTAGTTTCAAGAGAAGTAATTGCAGACGCAATTGAAACAGCCTGCAATGCTCAATCAATGGATGGAGTTTTAGCTATTGGAGGATGCGATAAGAACATGCCCGGTGCAATGTTATCAATGGCACGTATGAATATCCCCTCAATCTTTGTTTATGGAGGAACCATTAAACCTGGTAAATTAGATGGTTGCGATCTAACAGTAGTGAGTTCTTTTGAAGCCGTTGGACAATTAGCAAGCGGTAAAATTGATGAAGAAAGATTATTAGCAGTAGAGAAAAATGCAATCCCAGGTCCAGGAAGTTGTGGGGGAATGTTCACCGCAAATACAATGTCTGCAGCCATAGAGACAATGGGTTTTAGTTTGCCATATAGTTCAACGATGGCTGCGGTTGATGATGAAAAGGCTGATAGCGCTGCTAAAAGTGCTGAGGTGTTAGTTAATGCTGTAAGAAATAATATAAAGCCGCTAGATTTACTCACTAAAAATACATTTGAAAATGCGATTAGTGTTGTGATGGCTGTTGGTGGTTCGACAAATTCAGTTCTCCATTTACTAGCAATAGCAAGAACAGCAGGAGTTGATTTAACAATCGATGATTTTGAACGAATAAGACAAAATGTACCTGTTATTTGTGATTTAAAACCAAGTGGTAAATATGTCACTGTTGACCTGCATAGAGCTGGTGGTATTCCACAAGTAATGAAATTATTACTTGATGCTGGCATGCTCCATGGAAGTTGCAAAACTATTGAGGGTAAAAGAATCGACGAAGTATTAAAGGACGTACCTTCTTCTCCTAACGCTAATCAAGATGTAATTAGGCCCATAACTAACCCAATTTACAAAAAAGGGCATCTGGCTATTCTTAAAGGAAATTTAGCCAGTGAAGGAAGTGTTGCGAAAATAAGCGGAGTTAAAACTCCTGTTTTAACTGGTCCAGCTAGGGTATTCGAAAGTGAAGAAGAATGTTTAAAGGCTATTCTCAAAAATCAAGTAAACGCTGGTGATGTAGTTGTCGTTAGATATGAAGGTCCAGTAGGAGGTCCAGGGATGAGAGAAATGTTATCTCCCACATCAGCTATCGTTGGGCAAGGCTTGGGGGAAAAGGTAGCTTTAATAACTGATGGTAGATTCAGCGGGGGTTCTTATGGATTAGTAGTCGGCCATGTAGCACCGGAAGCAGCCGTAGGAGGAACTATAGGGTTAGTTGAAGAAGGAGACAGTATTACGGTAGATGCCAATAAACTGCTCATCCAATTAAATGTAAAAGAAGACGAATTAACTAAAAGAAGAGAGAGATGGCAAAAACCCAAACCTCGTTATAAAACAGGTGTTTTAGGAAAATATTCCAGACTAGTTAGCTCTTCAAGCAAAGGAGCTACCACTGACCAGATTTAATTAAAATAACGAACCTTTGAATATCGTTCGTAATCTTCTAGCTAAAGATTCAAATAACTGACCATTTGAAGGAGCTTGACATTGAACACCAGAATGACTATCCATCCAAACAGAGTGTTTTCCCTGCCATAAAATTGGCGTGTTAAGAATAGATATCCAAGACAATGTCATGTTTATTTCATTTCCACTTTTATAGACCTCCAGTTCAATGTCCATAGAAGGTTGTCTTTCCCCATCAATATCTCTGCACTGAATTTTAAAAGTTAAATCTTCGAGTTTTTCATCAGAAGTTTCATTGTCCAAATCCCCCTCTAAAGAAACTGAATGAATGTATGGCTTCATACAAAGATCAGCCGCTTTTGCAACTTCAGCAATAAGCCTATTTTTCAAGTCAGGAGTATGCACTTATTGACCTTATTAAAATTGTGAGAGGTCCAGGTACAAATCCTGAATTCATTTCCCCTGGTTGTCCAAATTTAGAGTGAAGTATTTGGAATCGGTTGATGCAACTAGAGTTAAACTTGATTGGGAGTCGAACAGGTTTGGCTCGAAGAGCAGGTTCCAAGCTTTGAAAAGGTATTTTTACCTTACTAATTCCATCCTTTTTGGTGGGTATTGAGGCAACCCAGCGAATATTTCCTTTAAATAGACTCGATAAACTTAAAGTCCTCTTTTCACAAGCTACCGCCAATTTCAAGGTTCTCCCCTCACCCTCAATATCGATAATCAAGCCCGAATACATTGAGAGATCTAAAGGCTTTTCAAATAGAGGAGAGCGACAACTTACGAAACCACCACCGTCCTCTACCAAGTTCCCTATAAGAAATAAACCATCTTTAGAAGGTCGACATTTTGCAACACTAGAGCCTCCCATTATTGTGTCATTCAAAGAATTCCAGTTGGAAAACTCTATTCCTCTAATAAGGGGTACTTCGGAATGTTGAGTAGATGGAGAATCAGCAAACAATTGAAGATCTAAAGCTTTTAATTTAAATTATAAAATTCAGGCAGGAAAATAAGCTTCTTTATCCGTTAAAATAATAATTTCATTCTTAGTCTGAACAAGTTTTGCAGGAGTCCTTTCCCATGATTCATTCTCATCAAGTAACCGTTTAAGAGCTATCTGTTTAGAGGCTCCACTGACTAAAAAAACAACTTCTTTGGCAGAGCTGAGTAATGTACTCGTGAAAGTAATTCTTTTATTTCCTTTACCTTCGCCAACGGCTATCAAGTCATCTCTCTCATATGATGCTTCTGAGCCTGGAAACAAAGAAGCTGTATGTCCATCATCTCCTAAACCTAATAAAACCAAATCAAACTTGGGTGGATTACCAGAGACGTTCTCTTTTAAGACTTTTTCATATTCTTTTGCACTAACTTCGGGACTTAATAATTCAATAGTAGAAACGCCATAGAAAGAAGCCTTTAAAGATAAGTTACCTTTTAGAAATAAAGAATTATTCAGCAAATGACAATTGCTATCTTTCGACTCTTTACTGACCCATCTTTCGTCACCAAGAAATAAATCGACGCGACTCCAATCAATATTTTTTTTACCCAATAATGAATATGCAGCTTTAGGTGTGGATCCGCCACATAATGCGACTTTAACTCTATCTTTTTGGTTTAAAGAACTTTGAATTCTTTGAGTAATCAGATCAGAAGCGTCAATAGCTAGAATATTTTTATCTTCAGAAACTTGAATATTGTATTGAGTCATGTTGATCAATCAATCCAATCCGTATGAAAAGACCCTTCTTTGTCAACTCGTTCATAGGTATGAGAGCCAAAGCAATCTCTCATTGCCTGAACTAAGTTTTGAGGCAATCTAGCAGTTCTAAAACTATTGAGATAATCAAGTGTACTGCTTAGACATGGCACAGGTATTCCTGCCTCTGAGGCAGATGAAACTACCTTTGTCAGGCCAGTCAAACGACTATTTACTTGATCAGCAAACCAACTATTCAGTATTAAATTGCTCAATTTAGGATCTTTCTTAAAGGCATCCTGGATACGACTCAAAAGAGTAGACCTTATAATACAACCACCTTTCCAGATTTGAGCTATGGAAGGCATATCTAGGTCGTAATTATATTCATTTGAAGCAAGCTTCAAGATATCCATACCTTGTGCATAACTAGCAATTGTAGCTAAAACAACTGCATCCATCAATAAAGGCAATCCTTCTGAAGGACTACCAAAATCAACAAAAGATGGTTTGTTTCCTTTAAGTAAAGTTTCTGCATGAATTCGTTGGTCTTTCATCGAACTCATAACTCTGCCATTTAAGGACGCATAAATAGTAGGTACAGAAGCTCCTAACTCTAGAGCACTTACTACTGTCCACAAGCCAGTACCTTTTTGTCCGGCTTTGTCCATTATTTTCTCGACAAGGTCGCCTCGGTCAACTGGATCCTTAACACGTAAACATGCTTCTGTAATTTCAACAAGATAAGAAGAAAGCTCTTCAGTCTTGTTCCAATAAGACATAACTGAAGCCATCTCATCGCCATTCATACCACAAACTCTTTTCATCAAGTCATATGCTTCAGCAAGGATTTGCTCGATCCCATATTCAATTCCATTGTGGACAGTCTTAACAAAATGTCCTGAACCACCTGGTCCGATATAAGTAACGCAGGGTCCATCTTCGACTTGTGCCGCCATTTTGCATAACAAACTTTCTATTGCTGCATATGATGACTTCGTTCCACCTGGCATCATGCTAGGGCCTTCTAGGGCGCCCTTGGCTCCACCTGATACGCCCATTCCTATGTATCCAAAGCTTTTACTCTCTAGTTCATTAACTCTTCTTTCTGTGTCCATGAACTGAGCATTTCCACCATCAATAAGCAAATCTCCTTCTTCTAGATATGGAGAAATTTGCTGAATAACAGCATCAGTTGCAGCACCAGCTTTAACCATCATTAAGACTCTTCTTGGACGTTCAAGCTTTAAAACAAACTCTTGAAGATCCTTTGCTCCTTGAATTGATTTACCTGATCCCCTTCCTGTAAGGAAATCGTGAGTCTTTTGATAGGTGCGGTTATAAACCACACTGGAGAAACCATTACGTTCAGCGTTAAGAACCAGGTTTTCTCCCATTACTCCAAGACCGACTAATCCAAAATGTGCCTTGGTCATTAAGTTAATAAAACTTCTATAAAAGCTAGTGTGACGAGTGTGTCGTCATTTCGCTGCTGTTCAAAGGTAAATGTCAGGGTTGAAGGATTCTTTTTTAATGAATTGCTAATTAAAACTTTAAAAAACTACGAGAATTTCTAATCAATTTTAACGCAAATAAAAATCAAATAAGCGTGTCATCAGGGATCGTTGCATTTTTAACTACAACAACTATGCCATTGCGAATATAAAAGCCCTGGTCAGCTCTATCAGCTTCTTCTATGTGATCTTTATTTATTATCGTTACGTTATCTCCTATTCGGGCATTTTTATCAAGAATCGCTCTTTTTACGGTTGTGCCTTGACCAACACCTAACGGAATTCCTCCCCCGTTTCGAAGAGCAATTCTTTCTTCATTTGACTCATAGAAATCAGAGCCCATAACCAACGTTTCATTTAGAACCACATCACTTTCAATTCGACTTCTAACACCCAGTACACAATGGTGAATACTGCAAGACTTAAGAATAGAACCCTCAGATACAATTGAATCAGTAATTTGAGTATCTACAATTTTAGAAGGAGGTAAATATCTTGGTCTTGTGTAGATAGGGAATTTCTCATCATAAAAACTAAAAGGAGGTGCGGGCTGCTTAGTTAAGGCTAGGTTTGACTCAAAGAATGCGCCAATAGTTCCAATATCCTCCCAATAATCGTTAAAAACATAACTCTTTAACTTATCTCCTCGCCCTAAAGCCTCAGGAATAATTTCCTTGCCAAAATCTGTATAAGATGGATATTTATTCAATAAATCAAACAATGTTGCCCGACTGAAAACATATATACCCATTGAGGCTAAGTAAGGTTTTTTAGCAGCCTCATCAGAATTCAAACCAAATCTAGATGTATCTACTGCCATCTCTTTTAATGAATTTCCACTTGGCTTCTCACGAAATTCTTTGATATTCCCCTCTTCATCTGTACGCATTAGTCCAAAGGCTTCTGCTTGTGCTGTATCAACAGGCAAAGCTGCCACTGTAAGATCGGCGCCAGTCTTACGATGATGTTCAACAAATCGGCTGTAATCCATTCGATATAACTGATCCCCTGAAAGAATTAAATATTCATCTACATCCCATTCTTGAAAAAGCCATTGATACTTTCTCACTGCATCAGCAGTACCTTCAAACCATGAAGGTGTTTCAGGAGTTTGCTGAGCAGCTAAGACCTCAACGAATCCTTGGCCAAAAGGCGCGCCACTAAGATTGAAAGTCTGAGCTATATGTCTGTTAAGAGATGCGCTATTGAATTGAGTAAGCACATACATTTTATTGATATCAGAATTTATACAATTACTGATTGGTATATCAATTAGACGATATTTTCCTGCAAGAGGTACAGCAGGTTTAGCCCTCATTTTAGTTAAAGGGTAAAGGCGTGATCCTTTACCTCCCCCGAGGATGATCGCAAGTACTCTCTTCATGAAGCCCCTAATAACCGGCTTTGCTGAGCAAATTTACTGGATAGAGTGCACATAAATCCAGCTAATAATATATATCTAGTAAGAATTACTAGTCTCATTGCAAGATAGGCTATTTAGTTTGTTTGTTTGTTTTGTGAACTTGAAACTTCAAGATTAAAAAGTTTTTCAATGACATCAAGAGAATCTCTACGCTCATTTCGTGATTGAGGTGCTCTTAATTTTGTTACTGGAGTGTGAAGTATTTTGTTGATAATTCCTTTACTAAGAGCTTCTACAACTTTTCTTTCTCTTGCCGAGAAATCAGGTCCCATTCTACTCAAAGCTTTCTGCAATTCTTCTTTCCTTATTGACTCCAATCCTGATCTTAGACAATTGATGGTAGGAACAGCCGCCAAGCTATCCCACCATTCAAGGAAGAGTCGACATTCCTCTTCAATTAGTCCTTCTGCTTCTAAAGCAAGTTTCTGACGAGCCTCTTGATTTCTTGCTACGACCTCTTGAAGATCATCTACATCATGAGATTCAACCCCTTTAATAGATTTAGTATCAGAAGAAATATTTCTAGGAACGCCAATATCAATAAGTCTTAGCAATGGCATTCTATCGATTTTAATTAATCTATCCGCATCAATAATGGGTTCATTAGATGCAGTACTTGTAAAAACTAGAGTGCTTAAAGAAAGGCACTCATCGAGTTCATTAATTAATCGACATTCGATTTCAAGAGAAGGAAAATCAGTAGCAAGTTCTTCTGCTCTTTTCTTCGTTCTATTAATCAAAATAAGAGAGCTACATCCTTTAGACTGAAGATGCTGCAGCAATAAACGGCTCATTCGACCAGCACCTACAACGGTAACTTTTTCTATCTCTAAACTCATCAACTGATCTGTACCCTGAGTTTGACCAAGTTTTAATTGTGCAAGCTCAACAGCAGCAGAACTAATAGAAACCGCACCAGATCCAAGATTTGTCTCACTTCTTACACGTTTACCAGTGCTAACAGCCTGAGTTAATAATCGATTCAAAATCGGACCCATACTTTGATGATCTTGCCCAAGACGAACCATCTTCTTGACCTGGGAAAGAATCTGTCCTTCGCCAATAACCAAACTATCCAGTCCAGCAGCTACCCGCATTACATGAGAAACCGCCTTTTCCTGAATAAAATTAAATAAATGAGGAAAAAGACTTTCTTCATCAAGACTGGAATATTCAAGTAAAAATCTCTTGATAGCCTCTATTCCAATCTGTGGTTCTTTTACGAGGCAATAAATTTCTAATCGATTACAAGTACTTAGTACTGAGACTTCTAATATTTGATCAATTTTTTTTAAATCATTAAAAGATTTCTCAATAAGTTCTTCTGGAATACTCAGCTTCTCACGGACTTCTACAGGGGCCGTTCGATGGCTAAGACCGACGACAGCAATATGCATAAATAATAAGCCCTAGCTTTATTTACTTATTGACTCACTTCAAAGAGATGCTTTTAGCACCATCTTTGATGTGGACTGTATTTGTAAAGCGAGCTGATTGATCAAGTGTACTGATTATAAGACTGCTTGTTCTTGTGCAATCCTTTTCAAATTTAACTCCGTCAAAAAGCAAACCATCAGTAATACCACTACCGGCAAAAACAACATTCTCTCCAGAAGCAAGTTCATTAGCCTCATAAATCTTATCTATATCAGTTATACCCATCTCATTCAATCTTTTAATATTTCCTTCTTTTGTATAGTCTGCCCACTCAGATGTTTGTGCAATTGCAGGATCGTAGACCAGTTGTCCTTGAAAATGGCCACCAAGAGCTCTCATTGCTGCAGCAGAGATAACTCCTTCAGGAGCGGCACCAATCCCCATCAAACAATGTGTTCCTGTCCCTGAGAAACCGCATGCTATAGCAGCTTGAACATCACCATCTGAGATAGGTTGAACTCTTGCACCAGTCGATCTGATCTCAGAAATCAAATCTTTGTGCCTAGCCCTATCCATAACAACAATAGTTAAATCAGTAATGGCAATACCAAGGCAATCACTAAGGATTCTGATATTTTTAGTTGCTGATTTTCTAATATCAACCTTTCCTTTAGCTGCTGGGGGAGCAGCTAATTTTTTCATATAAAAGTCTGGTGCATTAAACAAACCGCCTCTATCAGATGCAGCTAAAACAGCCATGGATCCTCGCTGGCTGTTAGCACAGAGATTTGTTCCTTCACAAGGATCAACCGCAAAATCAACTCCAGGTCCAGAGCCTGATCCAACTTCCTCGCCTATATAAAGCATTGGAGCCTCATCTCTCTCTCCTTCCCCAATAACTATCTTTCCTTGCATCTGAATAGCGCCCATTCGCTTACGCATTGCTTCTACAGCCGCTGCATCAGCCTCGTCTTTTTGACCCAAACCAGTCAGGTGAGCTGATGCTATAGCAGCTTGTTCAACTACTTCAAGAATTTCTTGGATGAGAGTGCGATCCACTTTGGCAGCTAGGTAAAAAAATTAAGCCATTAAGGCAGACACTATTGTAAGTAATTAGAAGCCATTCAAAAAATGTCTTAAAAAAGGTCTTACAAATATATTTTTGTCTGTCAGCCGGCGTACATAACTGTATCAGTGTAAGGACACAGTAGAACTTATGGCCATCAATTTATAGAATCTCTGCCATAACACAAAAATCAATGATCAATTCAATTTCTTCCTCAATTTTTTCGGAACATCGTCCAATTCAAATAATTCCGTCAGTCCTACCCGCGGACTGGGCAAATATGGGCAAATGCGTAAAAGATCTTGAGGATGCAGGCGTTGACAGAATTCAATTTGACGTAATGGATGGGAATTTTGTACCTAATCTGACCTTTGGACCTGAAATGATTTCTGCATGCAGGAAGTATTGCAAAGTTCCATTCGAAACTCAGCTAATGGTGAGTCAATACAACTGTGAAACAATGCTTGAAGGTTATGTAAAGGCAA
Source organism: Prochlorococcus sp. AG-315-I14 (assembly GCA_003283665.1). Next base: position 56,471 of record QBWF01000004.1, read on the forward strand.
GTAAGGGTGCTAACGGAGAACCAGGAGTGGTGATAGCCCATGCTGAAGCAAATATTCATCTTCATCGCATTCTTGGAAAAATTAGACAACTAGGAGGATCACCATCAGTTGCACTAAATCCACATACCCCTATGGAGATGGTAAAAGATGTCCTAAATATGGTTGATCATGTATTAGTTATGACTGTGAATCCTGGGTTTGGAGGACAAGCTTATATCCCAACAATGTTAAACAAAATCACTGAGCTAAGAAAAGTAATCATAGAAAAAGGTTACGACATTGACATTGAAGTTGATGGAGGAATTAAAGCAGATTGGTCTCTTTCTCAGTGCTGTGCCGCAGGTGCAAATTGTTTCATAGCAGGAAGTGGTATGTTTGCCTATCCAACACTTAAAGAAGGTTGCGATGCCCTGAGAGAAGTAGCAAAGGATGCACAAAAAGGAAAAATCTTACAGAAATAATTAATTAAATCAAGAGTCAAAAAACCAACCATAACTATGCAAACCAATACCTAGTAAATTAACGCCAATATAACAAACTATAATCACAAAAAAGCCTGCTATAGCAACAATAGCAGGCTTTTTCCCTTGCCATCCCTTTGTCAGCCTAGTGTGCAAATAAGCCGCATAAACCAACCAACAGATCAGGGCCCAGGTTTCCTTTGGATCCCAACTCCACCAACTACCCCAAGCCTCATTGGCCCATACAGCACCACTTATCAAACCAACTGTCAACAACAAAAAACCTGCTGTTATTGCTCGATAACTTAATGAATCAAGTTGTTCGGCATTTGTCATGTTAATTGGTTCAATTATATTTAATTGTTCATTCTCATTATTGAAAAATATATCTGAAGATTGTCTAAATCCACCAGACCCAATTGAACTATTCCGAATATTAATCTCCTTATTAAAATCAATAAAAAGAACACCAAAAGATAGTATCGAGCCAATCAGCAAAGCTGCGTAACTACACATAATCACACTCACGTGCATAATTAACCAACTAGACCTAAGTGCGGGTACTAAAGGCGAAGATGATTGCAAGTTCTCAGGCAAAGCAAAGCTTGCGAAACCAACACATAACAATGAAACAGGCGTAGCAATTGCAGAGACTATTGGAGATCTCCAAGCTCGTTCAGCTAAGAGTTGCGTCAAAGTGCACCCCCAGGTCAGAAAACATAGAGATTCATAAAGATTACTAATAGGGAAATGGCCTGATTGCCACCATCTCAATATCAATTGACTGGTGAGGAAAAGATTTGCAGCAGCAATCAAAAGCCTTGAGACCGAAGAGTTCCTATTACCAGCAACCGACCAAAAAGATATAGGAAGTGCAATTAATAAAAACAAAAAAGCAATGAATCCAAGAAATACAACTGGATCAACAGTCAAAATATCGAAATTTGAATCAATCATTGAACGAAAACAAATTAAAAGGCGTCAAAAATGTCGAGCTTCAATTGGATGATTGCTTCAATAAAACACCTCCTCCTAACATAGATATAAAAACAGGAGTCCAAGCAGCAAAGACAGGATTTATTGTTCCTTTAACCCCTAGAGAACTAAAAGCAAAACTCATTATGTAATAAATAAGAATTAAAATTATACTCAATCCAAAACTCTGACTACGACTTCCTCCATTATTTTTCATTGTGCCAAAGCTACAGCCAATCAAAGCAAAAACTATACAAGCAATTGGTAAAGTAAATTTTTCCTGAATTCTGACTTTAATTCTTCTAGCCTCCTTAATATTTCCACTTTCTTTATATAAATCACTAGCAATTCTTGCTTCAGAAAGGGTCATATCATTAGCATCTTTTGGTAATTGAGAAATTTTTGATAATTCAGTCCCTAAAGGATAAAGAAAACTTGAGAATCTAGTTCTAGTGTTGCTTCCATCAGGACTCAAAGTTAAAAGGTCGCCATCAAAGAACTCCCATTTATTTTTACCAATATTCCACATACCTTCTTTAGCCTTCAACATTTGTGTAAATCCTTTTTTAGAAAAATCAATGACAGTTACATCTATCATCTTCCCTTTGATAAATTTATAAGCATAAAAAAGATGAGTAACACCTCTTTTCTTATAATTAGAGTTAGGATCGATTATCTCACCTTTTTTTGAAAATATAATATCTTCTCCCTGCTCATTAGAAAAAGACTTACCTAAAGAACTTGATAATATTATTTCTGCATTCTTATTAGTATTAGGAACAATATTGTTATTAAAAACAAAAGTCATTATTGACATGAATACTGCCAAAGTCAACCCAGGCAATATCATCCGATAAGTTGATATCCCGATACTTTTCAATGCTTTAATCTCACTATTTTCATTAAGACTTCCATAGGTAAGCAATGTTGTTAACAACATTGCCATTGGGAAGGAAATTACGACAAAACTGGGCAGCTTAAGGAAAAGTATTTGTAAAGCAACTGAGATAGGAAGACCAAACTCAACAATTTGCCTAACTAAATCAAAAAATACTCCAACTGAAAGAGAAACGACTGTAAATGAAGCAATAGAAAAAAATAATGGTGGTAATAATTCAAGCAATAACCATCTATCTATTAATGGAATAAAAAACCACTGTCTTACTACTATTTTTTTTACCCTAGACAAAAAATAAAACATATTTGACATGATTTACAAGGCAAAAGACTCTCCAAGGTAATGTTGCTTTACAACATTATCCTTAGAGACTTGATTTGAAGTTCCATTTGCAATTATTTTCCCTTCACTAAGAATATATGCACGATCTGTTATGGCCAATGTTGCTCTTACATTATGATCTGTAATTAAAATTCCTATATTCTTGATTTTAAGTCTATTTATTAAATCTTGGATGTCATTAACGGCTATAGGGTCAATACCAGCAAAAGGTTCATCTAAAAGTAAGTATTTAGGTCCAAAGCATCCAACAGCCAAAGCTCTAGCCACTTCACATCTTCGTCTCTCGCCACCTGACAATTGGAAGCCATATCGATCGAGGAAAGAAGAAAGATTAAATTCGTCAATCAATTCCTCTCGCCTTTTTCTACATAGCAAGCTGGATAAACCAGAATGAAATAATGCAATATCCAAATTTTCTCTAACTCTGAGATTCCTAAAGATACTTGACTCTTGAGCTAAATAACCTATGCCCATTTTTACCCTTTTTATCATCGAGTAATCAATAATATTTTCCTGGTCAAGATATATATTTCCGAAATCTGGTTTAATCAAGCCAATTATCATATTAAAAGTACTTGTTTTTCCTGCTCCATTTGGGCCCAAAAGGCCGACAACTTCTCCTGGATCTACTCTTAAAGTTACATTATTCACGATAGATCTTTTGGATAGGGT